>NZ_RCNW01000228.1:0-14847 GCF_004307605.1 Pseudomonas sp. Sample_24 | reverse complement strand
AGGAGCGGATTTATCTGGCGGCGGATTTTGATCCGGCGCTGTTCGATTCGGTGCTGGCGGAGCAGGTACGTTGCGTCGATCAACTGGATTGGGATGAGCGCGAAGGTGTGCTGCGCGCCGAGCGCCAGCGCAAAGTCGGTGAGCTGATCCTCAGCCGCGAACCGTTGACCGGTCTCGATGAAACGGCTCGCAGTCAGGCACTGGTCAATCTGGTGCGGCGCAAAGGCCTGGAGCTGTTGCCGTGGACGCCGGAGCTGCGTCAGTGGCAAGCGCGGGTGGCGTTATTGCGCCAACTGGATCTGGCCGGCAAGGGCGACAGCGAATGGCCGGATGTCAGCGACGCGGCGTTACTCAAAAGCCTCGAACACTGGTTGATGCCGTATCTGGGCAAGGTCTCGCGGCTCAGTCACTTCGCCAATCTCGACCTGTCGAGCATTGTCCACAACCTGTTGCCATGGCCGCTGCCGCAACGACTTGATGAATTGGCACCGCATCACTTGAGCGTGCCGTCGGGCTCATCGATTCGTCTGGATTACAGCGAACAGCCGCCGATTCTCGCGGTGCGTTTGCAGGAGCTGTTCGGCCTGGCCGAAACCCCGCGCGTTGCCGGTGGTCGGCAAGTGGTCAAGCTGCACTTGCTGTCGCCGGCGCGGCGGCCGGTGCAGGTGACCCAGGATCTGGCGAACTTCTGGCGCAGTACCTATGCCGAAGTGAAGAAGGATTTGAAGGGCCGCTACCCGAAACACTATTGGCCGGACGATCCCTTGGTGGCCGAGGCCACGGCACGGATCAAACCGCGCAAGAGCTGAGCTAATCGTGGGCCAGACCAGTTTTTTCCTAGCCCAAAGCCACAAAAAACCTGCTTTCTCCCTTTCCAGTGCATGAACAGAATGCAATGGCGCGTGCATTGGAATTTTAAGGAGTGAGTCATGACGTTTTCGATTATCGGACGCTGCCCGGAAACCGGGCAGCTCGGTATTGCCATCAGCTCTTCAAGCATTGCGGTCGGTGCACGTTGCCCCTGGGCGCGGGCGGGGGTCGGTGCGGTCTCGACGCAGAACATTACGTTGCCGGCTCTTGGGCCGCAGATCCTCGACCTGCTGGAGCATCAGCATCTGCAACCTGACGCGGCGCTGGACAAGGCGCTGACGTCCAACGGCTGGAGCCAGTACCGTCAAGTCACGGTGATCGATGCGTCGGGCAGGATTGCGCTGTTCAGCGGCAAGGAATCGCTGGGTGTGCATAACGCGGTGAAGGGCGAGCAGTGCGTCGCGGCGGGCAATCTGCTCAGCGACGTGCGAGTCATCGAAGCCATGGTCGGGGCATTCGAGGCCGAACCGGGCCAGTTGGCGGACCGTTTGCTGGCGGCCATGCACGCGGCCATGGCGGCCGGTGGCGAGGCCGGACCGGTGCATTCCGCCGCGCTGAAAGTGGTGGGTGACCATACGTGGCCGATCATCGACTTGCGGGTCGACTGGGCCGAGGAAGATCCCATCGGTCAGCTTGACGGTCTCTGGCAGGCTTATCGACCGCAAATGCAGGATTACCTGACGCGCGCACTCAACCCGACGACGGCACCGAGCTACGGAGTGCCCGGGGATGAGTGAGGCGTCCAGTCGCGACGTGTTGGAACGTCTGATTGGCTTCGCCACTGTCAGCCGCGATTCCAACCTCGAATTGATTCGTTTCATCGAGGCGTACCTGTCCGGGCACGGCGTTCAGAGCGAACTCTTCTTCAATGAAGAACGGACCAAGGCGAATCTGTTCGCGACCATCGGCCCGCTCACGTCCGGTGGCGTAGTGCTTTCCGGTCACACCGATGTGGTACCGGTAGACGGGCAGGCGTGGACGGTCGATCCGTTCCATCTGACGGAAAAGGATGGACGCCTGTACGGCCGTGGCACGGCGGACATGAAAGGGTTCATCGCCTCGGTCCTTGCGGCGGTGCCGACCTTCGTCCAGCGTACGCTTCTGAAGCCGGTGCACCTGGCGTTTTCCTATGATGAAGAAATCGGCTGCCTGGGTGTCAGGCCGATGCTCGCCGAGCTGGAGAAGCGGCCATTCAAGCCCTGCCTCTGCCTGATCGGCGAACCGACAGAACTCAAGCCTGTGCTCGGTCACAAGGGCAAACTGGCGATGCGTTGCGAAGTGCGCGGTGCAGCGTGCCATTCGGCGTATGCGCCTTATGGGGTCAACGCGATCGAGTACGCCGCGCAGCTTATTGGTCGGCTGGGCGTGATCGGTGAACAGCTCGCGCATCCCGACAACCACGATCAGCGTTTTGATCCGCCGTTTTCGACGGTGCAGACGGGAGTGATCAAAGGTGGCCGCGCGCTCAACATCGTTCCCGCCGAATGTGAGTTCGATTTCGAGGTCAGGGCGCTGCCGGACTTCGATGCACAGGGTGTGGCGGACCAGCTGCACGCGTTCGCCCAGGAACAACTGTTGCCGAAGATGCGTGCGGTGCAAGCGGACACCGACATCCGCTTGCGCCCGCTGAGCGCCTATCCCGGGTTGGCGACACCGCCCGAGAGTGAAGCGGCGCGGCTGCTGGCGCTGTTGAGCAATTCTTCAGCGTTTGGCACGGTCGCGTTTGGCACCGAGGGCGGGTTGTTTGATCAGGCTGGCATTCCCACGGTGGTTTGCGGACCTGGCAGCATGGATCAGGGGCACAAGCCTGACGAATTCATCGCACTGGAGCAGTTGAACGGTTGCGATGCGATGTTGGTTCGGTTGGCTGATTACCTGTGTGGCGACATCTCACTGTAGGAACCGGCTCGTTCCTACAGGGGGGCTGCGACTTTCTGGCTCAGTTGTTCGCGGCAAAAATCCACGAACAACTGTGCAGGCTTGGTCAGTTGGCTGCGTTTCAAATGGGCCGACGCCAGGCCGGACAGGGTGACCGGTTCCTTGATGTTGACCGATATCACCTTCTTGCCATCGTAGGTGCACTCCGAGTGCGGGCGGGTGACCAGGATCGAGAAGCCGAATCCCTGGCCGACCATGCCCCGCACCATCTCGATAGAGGGTGAGCTGAAGACGATGTTGGGTGTCAGTTCCAGTTCGTGGAACAGGCTGACGAAGTAGGTCCGGCTCGGCTGCACATCGAGAAGAATCATCGGCTCGCTGCACAGGTCGCGCAGCGACACTTCTTTCTGGTCGGCAAAACGGTGGCCTTCAGGCAGCAGCACGTAGGGCTTTTGTGGCGGCATCAGTGGCGTGGTCTGGATGGTGCCGTCCAGATCGTGATCGTAGAGGAAGGCCACGTCGAACGTGCCGGCGGTCAAGCCTTGCACCAGCTCTTGTTGCTCGCCGTCGCGAATGCGGATGTCCACGCCCGGGTAAAGCTTGCGAAAGCCGGCGATCAATTGCGGCAGGTACAGCGGGGCTACCGTCTCGAAGCAGCCGATGTCGATTTGTCCCGACACCGTATCGTTATCGGCCAGCGCATTCTGTTCAAACTCCCTGGCCATCCGCAAAAGCTCTTGCGCCTTGTGATAGAAGCGCGTGCCGGTGGGGGTCAGGGACACACCCTGGGCGTGGTGGCGGATGAATAACTGTACGTTGAACGACTCTTCCAGGCTTTTGATCGCCGTGGACACCGAGGGCTGCGCGATGTACAGCTGCCGCGAGGCTTCAGCGACGCTGCCGGCTTCTACCGTTGTGACGAAATACTTGAGTTGCCGCAATGTATAGGAAGCCACACGCACCTCGTTTTGCTTTGTTTTGCGGTGAAGGCCCGGATGACCGTCGCACGGATTGTGGACTGAACCTTACCCTATGAGCGTTCCAGGCTGGGCAAGCGCTTGCCAAGTTTTTTCTTATACCCCGAGCACATTTTTAATAATTTTCCTCTTCGCACGGTTGCCGCACTATCTCTACAACCTCTGATAACAACCCCGACCACCCTGGCGGTCGTAAAGGGAGCGTAGCGTGTTCGACCTCGACTATTGGCAGCAACGAGCTGCCCGGCAAACCTTCTCTGACAAAGCCTTGATCGATGGCCGGCAGGTCGCTGCGTCTTCAGGCGCAACTTTCGATTCGATCAACCCGGCGACCCGTCAGTTGCTTGCCCGTGTCGCCGCGTGTGGCGAAGTGGAAGTGGAACTTGCCGTGCGCAGTGCGCGTCGCGCGTTCAACGAAGGCCCGTGGGCGCGGATGGCACCGGTCGAGCGCAAGCGCGTGATGTTGCGTCTGTCCGAGCTGGTGCTGGCCCATCGCGAAGAGCTTGCCTTGCTCGACTCGCTGAACATGGGCAAACCGGTGATGGATGCCTACAACATCGACGTCCCGGGCGCGGCCCATGTGTTTGCCTGGTACGGCGAGTCGCTGGACAAACTCTACGATCAGGTCGCGCCGACCGCGTCATCGGCGCTGGCGACCATCACCCGCGAAGCGCTGGGTGTGGTCGCCGCCGTGGTGCCTTGGAACTTCCCGCTCGACATGGCCGCGTGGAAACTGGCACCGGCCCTGGCGGCCGGCAATAGCGTGGTGCTCAAACCCGCGGAGCAATCGCCGTTCTCGGCGTTGCGTCTGGCCGAGCTGGCGCTGGAAGCCGGTTTGCCGCCGGGCGTGCTGAATGTGCTGCCGGGGCTCGGCGAGTCCGCCGGCAAGGCCTTGGGCCTGCATCCGGATGTCGATTGCCTGGTGTTCACCGGCTCGACTCAGGTGGGCAAATACTTCATGCAGTACGCGGCGCAATCGAACCTCAAGCAGGTCTGGCTCGAATGCGGCGGCAAGAGCCCGAGCCTGGTGTTCGACGATTGCCGTGATCTCGATCTGGCGGCGGAGAAGGCGGCATTCGGCATCTTCTTCAATCAGGGCGAGGTGTGTTCAGCCAATTCGCGGCTGTATGTGCAGAACACGGTCAAGGATGAATTTATCGAGCGTCTTCTGGAAAAAGCCAAAGCCTGGATGCCTGGCGATCCATTGAATCCTGCCAGTGCTGCTGGCGCCATTGTCGATTCGGCCCAGGCGTCGCGGGTGATGAATTTTATCGAGCGCGCCCACGAAGACGGCGCCCGATTGCTCACCGGCGGGCGTCGCTTGAATTTCAACGGTTCCGACAACTTTATCGAGCCGACCATTTTTGCCGATGTCGATCATCAATCGCACCTGTCGCGTGAAGAGGTGTTCGGGCCGGTACTGGCGATCTCTACGTTCGACACGGAAGAGCAAGCGGTGCGGTTGGCCAACGACAGCATCTACGGGCTGGCTGCCTCGGTATGGAGCGATGACCTGAACCGCGCGCACCGCGTTGCACGGGCGTTGAAGGCCGGCACTGTTTCGGTGAACACCGTGGATGCCCTCGATGTCAGCGTGCCGTTCGGTGGCGGCAAGCAATCGGGGTTTGGCCGGGATCTGTCGTTGCATTCGTTCGATAAGTACACCCAGTTGAAAACCACCTGGTTTCAATTGCGTTAAACATCTACTGAACAATTACCGCACGCTGATTGTGTGCGGCTTGAAGAATAAAAAGATGTCACCGCACGGAGAGTCTTCCGTGTACTTGCGGCTGCGTGGCCGTGACTGCCTCAGTAACTAACCACAATTAAAAAGTGAGGGAGCTTTCATGTTCAGATATTCGTCTTCGAGCGTTAAATCAGCGGCTGCTTTAACCGCGCTTCTGGGATTTACGGTGCCGCTTGTTGCGCACGCCGAAAGTCTCACGGTTATTTCATTCGGCGGTGCCACCAAAGCGGCGCAGGAGGGTGCTTACTTCAAACCCTTTGAACAAACGGGTGCCGGGAAAGTAGTGGTCGGCGAGTACAGCGGCGAACTTTCCAAAGTCAAAGCCATGGTCGATGTCGGCCAGGTCAGTTGGGACGTGGTCGAAGTCGAAAGCCCTGAACTCTTGCGTGGATGTGAAGAGGGATTGTTCGAGCGGCTGGACCCGGCGCTGATCGGCGATGCAAAAAACTATTTGCCGGGCGCGGTCAGCGAATGCGGCGTGGCGAGTTACGTGTGGTCGATGGTGCTTGCCTACAACTCGAACAAGGTGGCGGCGGCACCGACGTCCTGGGCGGACATGTGGAACCTGCAGCAATTTCCTGGCAAGCGCGGCCTGCGCAAGGGCGCCAAGTACACGCTGGAAGTGGCGCTGCTCGCCGATGGGGTCCAACAGGATGACCTGTACAAAGTGCTGGGGACCAAGGAAGGCGTGGACCGGGCGTTTCACAAGCTCGACCAGATCAAGCCGTCGATCCAGTGGTGGGAAGCCGGAGCGCAACCGCCGCAATGGCTGGCAGCGGGTGACGTGGTGATGTCGGCGGCCTATAACGGGCGGATTGCCGTGGCGCAGAAGGAAGGTTCGAAGCTGGCGATCTCCTGGAACGGCCACCTCTACGATCCTGATCACTGGGCGATTGTTCGCGGCAGCCCGAACAAGTCGCTGGCCGAACGCTTCATCGTGTTTGCCAGCCAGGCGAGCGGCCAGAAATCTTTCTCCAGCCAGATCCCCTACGGCCCGATCCGCAAGGATGTGCTGGCGCAGCTGCCGGCCGACACACTTGCCCAATTGCCCACCGCTCAAGCCAACCTGTCTGAAGGCCAACTGGTCGATGCCACGTTCTGGGTCGATCACGGCGAAGAACTCGAGGAACGCTTCAACGCCTGGGCGGCCCGCTAAGCCATCGCTGTCGCTTGTCGCCATTCAAGGATGAGTGGCGATGTTTATCCCTGCCTTCCGCGCGGAGGCGATCAACAACAAGAAAACACGGGGAGTTTTGTCATGAGTTCAAGTTCAACCGCGTCCGTCCAGGCGCAGTCTGGCGGTTTGCGCCGGGTTCTGGGGCTGGGTTCATTACTTGCCGTTGCGGTGGGCGTCGTAGTATCGCAGGGCGTCATGGTGCTGATGCTGCAAGGTGCGGGCATCGCCGGTTTCGGTTTCATCATTCCGCTGGCCATCGCTTATGTGTTGGCAATCACCTATGCCTGGTCGTTCTCCGAACTGGCCTTGATGATCCCGCGGGCGGGCAGCCTCAGCAGTTACACCGAAGTGGCGATCGGGCATTTCCCGGCCATTCTCGCGACCTTCTCGGGGTACATGGTGGTGGCGATGTTTGCGCTGTCGGCCGAACTGCTGTTGCTGGACCTGGTGATCAGCAAGGTCTATCCGGATGTCATTCCACACATGGTAGTGGCCTACGGCGTGCTGGGGCTGTTCACCGTTTTGAATCTGTTCGGCATCGATGTCTTCGCCAAGCTGCAGAACGTGCTGGCGCTGGTGATGGTGGTGATCCTCGTTGCCATGGGCCTGGCTTCTCTGAGTAACGGCCAGGCCAGTTTGCAGCTGCCGCTCGATCAGGGTTGGAACCCGTTGGAGTTCGGTGCAATTACCCTGGCGGCGATGGCGGTATGGGGTTTTGTCGGGGCCGAATTCGTCTGCCCGCTGGTGGAAGAAACCCGCAATCCCGAGCGCAATATTCCACGTTCGATGACCATTGGTTTGACGGTGATCTTCGGCGTGATCGCGTTGTATTGCTTTGGCGCTTTGCTGTGCATTCCACGCGAGCAACTGGCCAGTGACGCACTGCCGCATTACCTGGTGGCGACCACTGTGTTCGGTGAAGCCGGCAAGCTGTTTCTGGTCATCGCCGCCATCACTGCGACTTGCAGCACCGTGAATTCTTCGCTGGCAGCGTTGCCGCGCATGCTCTACGGCATGGCGCAAAACGGCCAGGCTTTCCCGCAGTTCAAGATGCTCACGGCACGTGGCCGAACGCCTTGGGTGGCGGTGTTGTTCGTTGCCGCGATCACCGGCCTGCCGATCCTCATTCTGGGGCACGACGCGGCTGCGATCAGCTTGTTGCTGTTGGCTGCCGCGCTCGCCTGGCTGCTGGCGTACATCATCGTGCACATCGATGTGATCGCCTTGCGCCGGCGCTATCCCCATCTGGCGCGTCCATTTCGCTCACCGTTTTATCCATGGCCGCAAGTGGTTGGCATCCTCGGCATGTTGTTTGCGATCTACCACGTGTCGCCAACACCGGAAATGACCGCCAGCATTTTTGCTTGCGCTGGCGTGGTACTGGGCGTGATATCGGTGATCGCCGTGGTGTGGGTCAAGTTCGTGATGCGCAAACCGCTGTTTACGCCCGAACCCCTGATCCAAAACGAATCGCAGGACAACGGTGTGCCTGCCGTGGCACCGCTGACTACCGTGTCCGGGAACTGAACCTTTATTCAATTCAGGAGAATAAAAAATGACAACCGATTACAAACCACAGCGTGAAACCAAGGACTACCAAGCGGCCGATGCCGCCCACCACATTCATGCCTTCCTCGATCAGAAGGCGTTGAACGAAGAGGGGCCGCGCGTGATCGTCGGTGGCGAGCGGTTACACCTGTGGGACAACGACGGCAATCGTTACCTTGATGGCATGTCCGGTTTGTGGTGCACCAATCTCGGCTACGGTCGCAAGGATCTGGCCGCGGCAGCGACTCGGCAATTGGAGCAGTTGCCGTACTACAACATGTTCTTCCACACCACTCACCCGGCGGTGGTCGAGCTGTCCGAGCTGCTGTTCAGCCTGTTGCCCAAGCACTACAGCCACGCGATCTACACCAACTCCGGCTCTGAAGCCAATGAGGTGTTGATCCGTACCGTGCGCCGTTACTGGCAGGTACTCGGCAAGCCGCAGAAGAAGATCATGATTGGCCGCTGGAACGGTTACCACGGCTCTACCCTGGCCGCCAGCGCGATGGGCGGCATGAAGTTCATGCACGAAATGGGCGGGGTGATTCCGGATGTCGCGCACATCGATGAACCTTACTGGTTTGCGCACGAAGGTGACCTGATGCCTGCCGAATTCGGCCTGCGCGCGGCCCGGCAACTGGAAACCAAGATTCTCGAACTGGGCGCGGAAAACGTCGCTGCGTTTATCGCCGAACCGTTCCAGGGCGCGGGCGGCATGATCTTCCCGCCAGAGAGCTACTGGCCGGAAATCCAGCGAATCTGTCGCAAGTACGATGTGCTGCTGTGTGCTGACGAAGTGATCGGTGGTTTCGGTCGTACCGGTGAATGGTTCGCCCACCAACACTTTGATTTCGAGCCGGACACCCTGTCGATCGCCAAGGGCCTGACCTCGGGTTACATCCCCATGGGTGGCTTGATTCTGAGTCGGCGCATGGCTGAAGTGCTGGTCGAGCAGGGCGGCGTATTTGCCCACGGCCTGACTTATTCCGGTCACCCGGTAGCGGCCGCCGTGGCAATTGCCAACCTCACGGCGTTGCGCGATGAGGGCGTCGTCAGCCAAGTGAAAAGCGACACCGGTCCGTATCTGCAGCAGTGTCTGCGTGAGGTGTTCGGCAATCATCCGCTGGTGGGTGAAATCCAGGGTGTCGGCCTGGTCGCCGCGTTGCAGTTTGCCGAGGACAAGGCGACTCGCAAACGCTTCGCCAACGAAGGCGATATCGCCTGGCGTTGCCGCACGATCGGCTTTGAGGAAGGCCTGATTATTCGCTCGACGCTGGGCCGCATGATCATGGCCCCGGCATTGATCGCAACGCGCGCTGAAATCGACGAACTGGTTGCCAAGACCAAGATAGCGGTTGATAGAACTGCCAAAGAAATTGGTGTGCTCTAAATAAATACCGGCTCGCCTCCATTAACTGTGGGGGCGAGCAGGCTCGCTCCCACAGTTAATGCATTTATCAATGTAGTTGTTAGTTAGTTTTTTCATGGGCAACAACGACAAAAATCATAATTTCGCTATTGGCATTCGCTAAGCACAATAAAACTACCCCGCCAGCAAAGTTATCGACGCGGAATTAATTATTAAAACAGCTGAACGGTCGCGACTTGTCGCGCCTTAGTTGCCTCTCTGAAGGACGCAAGCATGAATGATAAAAAGATAGAAATAGATACGCTTGTTGTCGGTGCCGGCCAGGCTGGCGTCGCCATGAGCGAGCACCTGAGCAAACTCGGTGTGCCGCACCTCGTCCTGGAGCGTAACCGCATCGCTGAAGCGTGGCGCACCGGGCGTTGGGATTCGCTGGTGGCTAACGGCCCGGTTTGGCATGACCGCTTCCCCGGCCTGGCTTTTGAAGATCTGGAGCCCGACGCCTTCGCTTCAAAGGATCGCGTGGCCGCGTACTTCGAAGCCTATGCCGAGAAATTCGAAGCGCCGATTCGTACTGGCGTCGAAGTGAAAAAAGTGGTGCGCAACAGTGACCGTCCAGGCTTCACCATCGAAACCTCCGAAGGCGTGATCCAGGCCAATCGCGTGGTGGCGGCGACCGGTCCTTTCCAGCGGCCGGTCATCCCGCCGATTGCGCCGAAAGACAGCACGGTCACGCAGATTCACTCGGCCGAGTATTTCAACCCACAGCAGCTATCCGAGGGCGGTGTGCTGGTGGTCGGTGCAGGCTCTTCCGGTGTGCAGATTGCCGATGAGCTGCAGCGCGCCGGTAAACAGGTCTATCTGTCGGTCGGCCAGCATGATCGTCCGCCTCGCAGCTATCGCAACCGTGATTTTTGCTGGTGGTTGGGGGTTCTGGGGTTGTGGGATCTTGAAACCATGGAGCCGGGTCGCGAGCACGTGACCATCGCGGTGAGCGGTGCGCGGGGTGGCCACACCGTCGATTTCCGCGGTCTAGCCAAACAAGGCGTCACGCTGGTGGGGCTGACCCGATCGTTCAACGACGGCGTGGTGACGTTCCAGCCGGATCTGGCGCGCAACATCGCTGCGGGCGACGAGAATTACCTGTCGCTGCTGGACGCGGCGGATGCCTACATTGCCCGCAACGGACTCGACCTTCCGGAAGAACCCGAAGCCCGCTTCATGCTGCCCGACCCGGAGTGCGTCACTCGCCCGATTCTCGAACTCGATCTGGCCGAGGCGGGCATTACCTCGATCATCTGGGCAACCGGCTACGCCGTCGATTACAGCTGGCTGCAGGTCGACACGTTCGACGAGAAGGGCAAGCCACGGCATCAGCGCGGTGTCTCGAACGAGCCGGGTGTCTACTTTGTCGGCCTGCCATGGCTGTCGCGTCGCGGTTCGAGCTTTATCTGGGGAGTCTGGCACGACGCCAAGCATGTCGCCGGGCACATTGCCACGCAGCGCCAGTACCTCGAATACCGCGACCCTTCACAGCGGTGACAGTCGACCGCGGGAATGACCCTTTTCAATCACGTTTCAGGGACTCAGTTGATGCCTACTCACACGCGAATTCGCATGTTCAATACCAAAGACACCTATCCCAACCAGTCACTGGACAATGATCTTTGCCAGGCTGTGCGCGCGGGCAACACGGTGTATGTGCGCGGCCAGATCGGCACTGATTTCGAGGGCAACCTGGTAGGCCTTGGCGACCCGGCCGCCCAGGCCGAACAGGCGATGAAAAACGTCAAGCAGCTGCTGGAAGAGGCGGGGAGTGATCTGTCGCACATCGTCAAAACCACCACCTACATCATTGACCCGCGTTACCGCGAACCGGTGTATCAAGTGGTGGGCAAGTGGCTGAAAGGCGTGTTCCCGATCTCGACCGGGTTGGTGATTTCCGGGCTTGGTCAACCGCAGTGGCTGATGGAAATCGACGTGATCGCGGTCATCCCGGACGACTGGCAGGCAACGCAAACCCTGTAGGCGCCGAGCTTGCTCGCGAAGGCGGTGTGTCGGTCACCTCTCTCTTGAATGTGCCGGCGTCATCGCGAGCAAGCTTTGCTCACAGGATCATGGTGTCGCCGGCAGCAGGAACCGCGCAATCACCGGCAAGTGGTCGGAGATGCGCAACGTGTCGTCCTGCCTCACCGTTGCCTCGACACGTTTGATGCGCGGGCTGTAGAACAGGTAGTCGACGGTGCGATCCGGGCCGCTCAGGCTCGGATCGTTCGGGTAATGGGTCAGCCAGCGCGCACGATCGATGCCGCTGGCTTCGTTGTTGTTGGGGATCATCGGGTATTTGTCCCACAACACGTGCAGGGCGCTGTCGGCGGAGTAGGGCGAGCGTTGTTCGGCGGGCAGGCGCTGGTATTGCCCCAACGGCAACAGATTGAAGTCGCCGCCGATCAGCCATGGCGTCCCGCGGCTTTCGAGTTTATCGAGGGCTTTGGCCACGGCCGATACCTGCGCCAGCAGCGTTTCGTCGGGTTGCGTGGCGCGTTCCAGATGAGTATTGAGCAGCGCCAATTGACTGCCGTCGCTCAAAGGCAGATAAGCCACCAGCAAGGCGTTTTTTGGCTGGAACTGGCGACTGATCAGGTTGGCCGACGCGACCGGCAATTGCAGGCGCTGGGCATGGTCGATCTGGTAGCGGCTCAAGGTTGCCAGTTGCCGGCCAACGCTGCCGAAGATGTGTGGATCAGGAACAAACTCAGCCTTCCAGTCGAATGCGCTGGTACTGCACGGGTACAGATCGGCGAGCCGTTCCTGCAGCAGTTTGAGCTGGTGCTGGTAATCGCTGGCCTTGGCCCCGTCATCGAGTTCCTGCAACAGCACCACGTCCGGTTGCTCGTCACGAATCACCCGCGCCACTTCATCGAGGCTGAAGGCCATGTCTTGGGGCGTGGGATTCTCATCGGTGCCGTCGGCCAGGTCATTCCAGAACACGTACCGCTTGCCCGCCAGGTACTGAACGTTCCAGGTCATCACCTTCAGCGCCTGGCCGGGAACCAGAGTCGGTGCCCCGGTGCTGCAGCTGACTGGCAGCACTTCGCGGGCTTCGGGGCGCCAGGTCAGGCTATACACCATCACACCGGTCAGGCCGATGACGATCAACAATCCCAGCAAGGTGTAGCGCAGCAGTCGGGTCATGGCTCGGCTTATAGCGTTACGGAAGTTGACCCCGAGCATACCCGAGTGACGGGCGGTCGCCCAAGGTCAGAGTGGCCCGTCGATTTTTTTCGGCTCTTCGCCGATCAGCATGAACAGACGGAACAGCACCACGCTGGTGAACAGTTGCAGGAAGCTGTGGGCACTGTCGATCAGCAGCGAGATCACCGGGTTTTGAGGCTCTGGATACGCCGCCAGCGTCGCGCCCTTGAGCAGCCACAATGGCCCCATCACGCACAGGATGCACACCAGGATGCGCAGGAAATGACCACGGGTCAGGCGCAGGCTTTCCTTCATCGCTTGCAGTGGTGCCAGGCCGCGCAGCACCAGCAGGTACTCGCCGAACGCCAGGGTGACCATCAACCAGATGCCCGGCAGGAAATACAGCGACAGGCCCAGCAGAATCAGCAGCGTGTTGAGTGCCGTCAGCAGGGCGAAACGCGGCCACAGATAAGCAGATCTCGACAGCAGTTCGCGGTTGCTTGGCGATTCGCCACGGCTGCGGGCATCGAGGAACAGAATGAGCGCGGCGGTGTACAGCGGGTAAACCAGCAGGCCGACGATCACGCTGATGCCGGGGAAGCTGTCCGGCTCGGTGGAGCGGTCGACGACTTGTTGCAACAGCGCCTCGATAATCACCAGCGGCAGGCACAGCTGCACAATCTGGCCCAGATTGCGCTTGAAGAAATACAGGGAGTCTCGCAGTACATCTAACGGATTCATCAGTCGGTATCGCAGGTTGAAAGCAGTGGCCCACTTTAACCGATCAAGCCCTTGGGGACGCAAACGTAAACGTTCGGTAAAGGGCATTGAAACATCTTGTTTCAGCCTCCATTAAGGTCGAGTGCCTTATCTTCAGTGGAGAAGGGCAACGATTTCCCCGGCAATCTACGAGGTCGCCATGAACAGCGAAGAACAAACCCTGATCGATGGACTGTTTTCCCGGCTGCAACAGGCCGAAACGGACTCAGCCCCGCGCGACGCCCAGGCCGAGGCGCGGATCAAGGAACACCTGACGCGCCAACCGGCGGCAGGTTATTTCATGACCCAGGCGATTCTGGTGCAAGAGGCGGCCATCAAAAGCCTCGACGAGCAGAACAAACAGCTGAGTGCGCAAGTCCAGACATTGCAGGCCGAGCTGCAACAGGCCAAGGCGCAGACGACTGCACCGGCGCCGAGCAGCGGTGGATTTCTGTCGAGCATCTTTGGTGGCGGACACCGTGATCCTCAGCCTGTGCCCGCGCAACATCCGCCGGTGTCGAGTGGGGGCGGCTGGCGCGAGCCGGCGCGTCCTTCCTTCAACTCGCAACCGCCACAGCAAGGCTTTCCACAGCAGGGCTATGCACCGCAGCAACAAGCGCCCGCAGCGGCCGGCGGCAGTTTTCTCGGTGGCGCGCTGAAAACCGCGGCCGGTGTCGCCGGTGGTGTAATGCTGGCGCAAGGCATCAGCAGCCTGTTCCAGCATAACCAGCAACCGCAGGAAATCGTCGAAGTCATCAAGGAAGAACCGGCCCAGGTCAACGACCAGGGCAACAACGGCTGGGGCGACGACCAGCGCATGGCCGGCAACGATTCCTACGACAACGACCAGGGCGGTTTCAGCGACGCTGACTACAGCGATGACAGTTCATCTTTGTTCGGCGGCGACGACGACTCCTTCGTCTGATAAATCTGTGGCGAGGGAGCAAGCTCCCTCGCCACATAGCCGATTATTCGCGGAACCTTCCTTTTGGCTGGCATACTGGGCAACTTTTCGGGCCTGGTGCCTGATCCTGTCTGCGCCCAAGGGGATGTGCGGTGAAAAAGATCGCTGTGTTCGCCGATGTCCAGAACCTCTACTACACCGTGCGTCAGGCCTATGGTTGTCACTTCAACTACGCCGCGCTGTGGGCTGATGTCAGCAAACAGGGCGAGATTGTCGAAGCCTATGCCTACGCCATCGACCGTGGCGACAGCAAACAGCAGCAGTTCCAGCAGATCCTGCGCAACCTCGGTTTTACCGTGAAGCTCAAGCCTTACATCCAGCGCAGCGACGGCTCGGCCAAAGGTGACTGGGACGTGGGCATCACCC
>NZ_RCNW01000242.1:0-14872 GCF_004307605.1 Pseudomonas sp. Sample_24 | reverse complement strand
CCACCGACAGGATGGTTTCCATCGCGGTCCAGGTCTTGAAGGTTTCGGCCACGGTCATGTTGAAGTACTGCTTGACCAGCCAGAAACCGGCGTCGTTCACGTGGGACAGGATCAACGAACCGGCACCGGTGGCCAGCACCAACAACTCGCGGTTCACGCCCGGGATCATTCCTACCACCGGTACCACGATGCCCGCGCCCGTGATGGTCGCCACTGTCGCCGAACCGGTTGCGATACGGATCACCGCCGCCACCAGCCAGGCCAGCAGGATCGGCGAAATTTGTGCGTTCACCGCCATGTGGCCGATCACGTCGCCCACACCACTGGTCACCAGCATCTGCTTGAAGCCACCACCGGCACCGATGATCAGGATGATCGCGGCGGTCGGTGCGAGGCTCGCATCCAGCCATTTCATCATTTGGCTGGAACCGATGCCCTGCTTGTAGCCAAAGGTATACAGCGACAGCAGCAACGCCAGCAGCAATGCCGAAATCGGGTGACCGATCAGGTCCATGAAGGCGCGGAAGATGTTGCCATCCGGCAGCACGACGTCGGCGAAGGTCTTGAGCAGCATCAGGAACACCGGCAGCAGCACGGTCACCAATGTGATGCTGAAGCTCGGCAATTCAGTTGTGTCTGTTTCGCGGGCCAGTTGATCCACCAGTTCCTGGTTCGGATGACCGGGAATGTGCTTGGCAATGAACGTACCGAAGATCGGGCCGGCAATGATCGCCGTTGGCAGCGCCACGATCAGACCATAAAGAATGGTTTTACCGATGTCGGCACCGAACACGCCGATGGCCAGCAGCGGGCCCGGGTGCGGCGGCACCAGGCCGTGGACCGCCGAGAGGCCGGCCAGCAGCGGGATACCGATCTTGATGATCGAAACGCCGGTGCGACGGGCAACGATGAACACCAACGGAATCAGCAACACGAAGCCGATTTCGAAGAACAGCGGGATGCCCACCAGGAACGCGGCGAACATCATTGCCCACTGCACTTTGTCCTTGCCGAACGCGCGGATCAGGGTCTGGGCAATCTGGTCTGCCCCGCCCGACTCGGCCATCATTTTGCCGAGCATGGTGCCCAGGGCGAGGATGATGCCGACAAAACCGAGCACGCCACCGAAGCCGTCCTGGAACGCCTTGATGATGGTGCCGATCGGCATGCCGGAGGTCAGCCCGAGGAAGGCGGCGGCAATGATCAGGGCAAGAAAGGGGTGCAACTTGAACTTGGTGATCAGGACGATAAGCCCGATCACCGTGACCACTGCATCGAGCAGCAGGAACGTCTCGTGGGACATGCCAAACATTAGGGGTGTCTCCTGGTTGTTGTTGTTATTAAAGCGGGTAATTCAAAAGCCATAAGGACAGCGCTATCTCTGCAAGCAAAAAATTAACCGGCGCGCTTCAAGCCATGCTCAAGCCACCAATGGTGTGCCTGGACGGCCAGTTCATCGACGCTGTGATTCGACGCATCGAGGGCCAGGGTCAATGGCTCGCCGACGGGGGATTCGAGGGTGGCGAACTGGCTGTCGATCAAGGTCGACGGCATGAAATGGTCCGGACGGTGGGAAACGCGGTCGGCGGCAACTTCGGGGGTCAGTTCAAGGAACACGAAGCCCAGGCCCGGCAAGGCGCTGCGCAAGCGTTCGCGATAGATGTGCTTGAGCGCCGAACAGGTCAACACCGGGCGCTGGCCCTTGGCGTCAATGCGGCGCAATTCATCGCACAGGCTGTCGAGCCAGCCGGCACGGTCTTGATCGTCCAGGGGGATACCCGCGCTCATCTTTTCGATATTGGCGGCTGGGTGGAAAGAGTCGCCTTCAATGGCAGTGGCGCCGCTCAGTTGGCACAGAGCTTCGCTGACGCACGTCTTGCCGCAACCGGCAACGCCCATGATGACCAGGGCGGTGATGGGATGATTCATGTAACACCTCAGCGCGCAGACAGCGCTACCTTTGCAAGCTATGACACTCGAACAAAAGCAGAAGTTGCCGACGCCTTTCTTGTCATTTTATGGGTTGCAGCATGTTCGTTCCCAATGCCAAAAAGCGAGGATCAGGCGAACCCCCGCTCACGCATTTGCAGCTGCATCGAGACAGCGCTACCTTAGTGCCTTGAATTTTGTTTGGCAAGCCGTCGATGAATCCAACTAAAAACGATAAAAATACCCGCACCACTGGCCGCCCTACCCTGAATGAAGTTGCCCGCCTGGCCGGTGTCAGCCCGATCACTGCTTCGCGTGCCCTGCGCGGCGTCAGCACCGTGGCTACCGAACTGGTGGAAAAAGTCCAGAAAGCGGCACTTGAGCTCAACTATGTAGTCAACCCTGCCGCCCGTGCCCTGGCGTCGGCGCAGAGCCATTCGGTGGTGGTGCTGGTGCCGTCATTGTCCAACCTGCTGTTCATCGACACCCTGGAAGCCATTCATCAGGTTTTGCGCCCCAAGGGCTTCGAAGTGCTGATCGGCAACTTCCACTATTCCCGCGACGAAGAAGAAAACCTGCTGCGCAATTACATGGCCTATCAGCCACGCGGTTTGTTGTTGACCGGGTTCGACCGCACCGAAAGCTCGCGACGGATGATCGAAGCCAGCAACATTCCCTGCGTGTACATGATGGAGCTGGACAGCGCCGCCGGGCTTAATTGCGTCGGCTTTTCGCAACTGGCCGCCGGTGAAACGGCCGCCGAGCACTTGCTGTCCCGCGGTCGCAAGCGCCTGGCGTACATCGGCGCGCAACTGGATCAACGCACCTTGCTGCGCGGCGAAGGCTTCCGCCGCGCCCTGCAAAAGGCCGGTTTGTACGATCCCGCCCTGGAAGTGCTGACCCCGCGTCCGTCTTCCGTGGGCCTGGGTGGCGAACTGTTCTTGCAGATGATTGCCAGCCACCCGGATGTCGATGCGATCTTCTTCGGCAACGACGACCTGGCCCAGGGCGCGCTGCTCGAAGCCATGCGTCACGGGATCAAGATCCCCGAACAAGTGGCGATCCTCGGCTTCAACGACCTGCCCGCATCCGCGCACATGGTCCCGCGCCTGAGCAGCATCAGCACCCCACGCGAAGCCATCGGCCGCCGCGCGGCAGAGCAGATGCTGACGCTGATGGCCGGCAACACCGTGGCCAGGCCGGTGCAGGATATGGGCTTTGAGCTGAAGGTGCGTGAGAGTACATAAGCACGACTCAACCGCAGTGAAGTGAGATTTTGTGGCGAGGGAGTTTGCTCTCGTTCGGCGGCGAAGCCGTTGCAATGTAGATAGATCGCATCCGCTGATATTGGGAGCGCTTCGCACTCCAGCGCGAGCAAGCTCCCTCGCCACAGGTTCGGCGATCAATCCTGCGGATCGAGGTTATCCGTGGACCAAGCCAAGGTTGCGAAGCACCTGAAGTCCAATCAAGAGCCAAACGCGGAACTTCCGTTGGGGCATTACCACGCGGAGCATGGGAACGATCAGGGCGCCCATGCGAGTCGATTTCAACTAACCTTTTAGAGCAACGTATGTCGCCCTCTGGCGAGCACACTGTTAGATTCCCGTAGCGCACCAACTCGCTAACGGAGCAGCGCAATGGATCACACACTGAAAATTCTCGGTAAAGCCTCGTCGATCAACGTCCGCAAGGTGCTGTGGACCTGCGAGGAACTGGGGCTGTCCTTTGAGCGCGAGGATTGGGGCAGCGGTTTTGCCTCGACCCACAGCCCCGAGTTCCTCAGGTTCAACCCGAACGCCCAGGTTCCGGTGATCATCGATGAAGCCGGGGTGTTGTGGGAGTCCAATACCATTTGCCGCTACCTGGCCGGCAAGCACCAACACCACCATGAATTACTGCCCGGCGAACCGGCCGCCCGCGCCCGGGTGGAGCAGTGGATGGACTGGCAGGCCACTGATCTCAATTCATCCTGGAGCTACGCGTTCATGGCGCTGGTGCGCAAGGACCCGGAATACCAGGACGCCCATCGCATCGAAGTCGGCGTGCGTGGCTGGAACCAGAAAATAGCCATCCTCGAACATCAACTCGTGACCACCAAAGCCTATGTCGCTGGCGCGCGGTTTACCCTGGCCGATATTGTCATCGGCCTGTCGATCAACCGTTGGCTGATGACGCCGATGGAACGCCCCGATTACCCGGCCATCGATGAGTATTTCAAACGTCTGGCGCAACGCCCCGGCTTCCTCAAGCATTGCTGCAACGGCTTGCCTTGAGCACGCGATCTGGGCGGTAGGGCTCTGCCGCCCAGCGGCAAGGCCTTACCGCAAACACGTTTACCCGCTGCAAGAAAAATACATAACGCACTGATTTATTTAGCTTTAAATGTTCAGGCACAGACTTTGCTCAGCGCACCTCACCACAAACACCTACAAGGTCTCTCCTTATGTTGGTCAGTGCAAAGTCAAACCTGGTCACACCACTCCCCAAACGTCCTGGTGAAGATCCAACCGCTGAAGCCGCCGCCGGTCTGCAAAGCGTCATGACTCAAGCCCTGCAAAACAACGTGCAGGCACAAACCGCGCAAACCGACACGCAGGTTCAGGAATCAGCGACCCAGATCGCGACGCAACAGGTCAGCGAGGCCGCCAAAGTGAGCGACAACGTCGATGAAGCGTTCGCCAAGACCCGGGTGAATCTGCAAGCGGTCTACGCGCCACTGCCGGATGACATCAAGGACCGTTTCAAGGGCGGTTCGGCTACGGATGAGTTCAAGGACTACATGAGCAAAACGCCGGAGCAGCGCCTGCGTGATGCGATCCTTCAGGAGATGGGGCTGACTCAAGAGGAGGTAGACGCCATGCCCCCGGAGAAACAGCAAGCGATCGGTGAAGAGATCGCCCAGCGCATGGAAGACAAGAGGAAGATGGCCCAGGCCGAGGAAGCCAACGAACGTAACCACGACAAGCCGGGCGCCGAGGCCGTGGACAAACTCATCGCTGCGCTTTAAGGCATTGCACGAGATAAAGAAGGGTCCCTCTACCGGGACTCTTCTTTATTTGTTGCTCTTAATTCAACTGCAAGGTCGAGTTGAATTGACTGATCGCATCCACCACGTGTCGCGACCCTTGCTGAATTTCCAGGATCACCTCCCCCGCCTCGTTCGCCAATTCCACACCGAGCCCCGTTCGACTCAAGCTCGACTGCATGCTCGACACGGCACTCAATGACAAATCGTGGTTCTTGCGCACCACGTCGACAATCTCCAGCGTCGCCTGACTGGTGCGGGCGGCAAGGCTGCGCACTTCATCGGCCACGACCGCAAAACCCCGCCCATGCTCGCCGGCGCGGGCGGCTTCGATGGCGGCATTGAGCGCCAGCAAATTAGTCTGATCGGCAATGCCACGGATGGTCTGCACGATGGTGCCGATGATGTCCGACTGTTTGCTCACCGCGTCGATACTCAGCGCGGCCTGATTCAGATCCCGGGAAATGTCCTGGATGATCTGCACCGTTTGCTGCACCACCTCGGAACCTTTGCGTGCGCAGGCGTCGTTTTGCACGGAAGTGCTATGGGCCGATTCAGCAGCGGTTTGCAGCGTGGTCATCTGGTGGGTGATGTCGCTGGCGAACTTCACCACCTTGTACAACCGCCCTTTGGTGTCGAACAACGGGTTGTAGGACGCTTCGAGATAAATCGTCTGACCCTGCTTGTTCTTGCGCTCGAATCGGTGCGAGTGATATTCGCCGCGATTCAGCGAAGCCCAGAACGCCTTGTAACTTGCCGATTCGGCTTCGGCCCGGTGACAGAACAGACTGTGATGCTGCCCGATCACTTCGTTGAGCGAGTATTGCATGGTTTTCAGGAAGTTTTCATTGGCGGTGATCACTCGCCCGTCGGGGGTGAACTCGATCACCGCCATGGAGCGACTGATAGCTGCCAGCATGCTCTCGTTTTCGTGTTCCTTGTTGACTCTGGCCGTAATGTCGGTGGCAACCTTGATCACGCTTTTGACTTGCCGATCGGGACCAAACACCGGCATGTAACTGGCTTCGAGCCAGATTTCCTTGCCGTTCTTGTTCAGGCGCAAAAAGGTGCCGCTGACCGGCTCGCCACGGGCCAGGTCACGCCACAACTTGGCGTACTCCTCGCTACGGTAAAACGCCTCTTCGCAAAACACCCGATGGTGCTTGCCGCGAACTTCTTCTGCGCTGTAACCCATGACGCCGCAAAAGTTTTCATTGGCGTCGAGGACGATACCCTCCGGGGTGAATTCAATCATCGCCATCGAACGACTGACGGCTGCCAACTTGGCATTGGCCTCGGTCAGTGCGCAACTGAAACGCTCGATCTCCAGCAGGTCAGCCTTGTGATGTAGGTTGAACATGGACTTATCACCCTATTGCTTGCGCGGTCTTTTGAATTATTGAAAGTTGCTGGTCTTTCAAATCCACCACTACGTTCCACAGAACAGGCACACGCGCCCCTCCAAAAGAGGAAGGACCAGTCAGGTGATTAATGATGTTCAATCGGAGGGTCCCTGGCGCGACACTCTCATCAAGACATCCTTCTCTTGATAACCCGCAGGCGGGTCAACCCTAACGTGCTCATAACGAAATTCCCTTTCCACAACAGCTCCATTGAATGCATCGGTGCCTTGGATTGCGCACTCTGGGAGTCACCGCCTCGTTGCGGTCGACATGGTTAGTTACACGAGAGCATAGACAGACGAGTGAGGCTTGCAAGGCCACTAGTCGGCCAGCATTGGGTACAAAATCGGTTCAGCGTCAGGCGAAGACCTAGGAGGGAGCGATGACAGGCAAGGCTTGATCAGCGGGGGCGAATGGGCGTGAGTCTTGGGATTGATTGCGAGCAGCCTCGCTCCTGAAGGAGATCTGCGGTGATCAACTTTTTTTGAACACCGGCAAACACTGTAGGAGCGAGCCCGCTCGCGATGGCTATCTACACGTCACCCCGAAACTACAAACTGGCACTCACTTTCGTAGCCACCTCACCCGGCACCCAACCCTTCCAAACCTGCGGCTGTTCACGCAAAAACGCTTCGGCGACTTCACGGGGTTTCTGGCGTTTTTCACTCATCTGCCCCAGCGTCTGGTTGAGGAGATCAATCGGCAAGTCGACTTTTTCGAAAAACGCCACCAGGTCGGGATACTGCGCCTTGAAGGGTGCCGATACGCCGATGGCCAGGCTGGCCGGCATCGAGCTAGTACCTATGGGGTTTGGGTTACTGGCGTCGGCCAGGGTTTTCCAGGCTTGGGCATCGAACGGCGGTTCTTCGAGTTTCACCAGTTTGAAGCGACCTAACAGCGGCGTTGGCGACCAGTAATAGAACAACACCGGTTTGCCTCGACGAATCGACGACGCCACTTCGGCATCCAGCGCCGCGCCGGAACCGGTGCGGAAATTGACGAAACTTTCGCTCAGGCCGTAAGCCTTGAGCTTCTGGCTGTTGACGATCTCCGAGGTCCAGCCCGTAGGGCTGTTGAGGAAGCGGCCACGCCTTGGGTCTTCCGGATCGCGGAACACATCTTTGTACTTGGCCAGGTCGGCCACCGACTTCAGCTCCGGCGCCAGGGGTTTGATACCGCGTTCCGGGTCGCCCTTGATCACATACTCCGGCACCCACCAGCCTTCGGTGGCTCCCTTGACGGTGTCGCCCAGGCCGAACACTTTACCTTCCGCGGCAGCCTTGACCCACGCAGGGCTGCGTCCGGCCCATTCTTCGCCGATCACCTGGATGTCATTCTTCGCCAACGCGGCTTCAAGGCTGACGGTGCTGCCCGGCAGCGTGTCTGTCGGGTAGCCATAACCTTTCTCGACGATCAGCCGCAGGATCTCGGTGATCAGGCTGCCGCTTTCCCAGGTGATGTCGCCAAAATGGATAGGTGCCGGTTTTTCCGTCGCAGGGGCCTGGGTGGCAAACAGGCTCAGGGCCAGCAGCGAACTGCCGAGCAGGGTTTTGATCGATCTCATGCGGACCTCTTGTTTGGCAGGGGGCGGTTCAGGGATTGATTGGCGCTGTGGCGGATGCACAGAGCCTCGGAGCGAGTCATGTAGACGCTGACCGAACGCAGGGAAATGCCCAGCTCGGCAGCGATTTGCGGGTAGGTCAGACCGTCGACCCGCGACAACAGAAAGGTCGCCCGAACGTTGTCGGGCAGACGCGACAGTGTGCGGTCAATGCTTTGCAGGGCCTGGGTCGATTGCGCCAGCTCTTCAGGTGAAGGCGATAACGGCGGATCCAGCTGCAATAAATGATCGGTGTGCCGGCGCTCAAGGTCGCGCCGTCGCCAGAGTTGATAAACCAGGCGTCGCGCAATGGTGGTCAGCAAGGCACGCGGCTCGCGGATGGCAAGCGGCTTTGGGGCTTCGAGCAATTGCACAAAGGCTTCGGCGGCGATGTCTTCGCAACCGCAACCCACGTGCTGGCGCAACCGTGCACAAAGCCAAGGGTAATGCGTGCGGAACAGTCTGCTTATTACGTAATGATGGGAACGGTCGATGCCGGACATAGAGGCTCCAAGGTCTAGGGGGTCACTGGATGTCCGGTCATCCGGTGAGGTGATCCTAGCAATGGGCCTTATTCATTAACAATACTAAAAATGCATTTTTATATTGCTGAAAAGAATATTAACGCAGTTGCCCGTATCCCAATGTTTCAGCTTCGCGTTGATAATCGAGTATCACTTGATAGTCACCTTCACTGGCCGGCAACACTTCTCGCAAGCCAAGGACTTCAGCTACCTGCGGCAACTCGCCGAGGGCCTGATTCATCACGTGTCGAATCTTTTCCGCTTGCCCGGCGCAAAAGCTTGCTGCGGTGATGTAGGGCAAGGTCGGGCTGAAAGCGCTGCGAGCTACGACCCGCAAGCCAGCCACTTGCGCCTCGGCGTGACGGGCGAGAAAAGCGAAGGTCACACTGTCGATGGCCGCCAGATCAGCACGGTTCTGCTGTAACCAGCGCAAGCTTTCGCGATGACTGCCGCTGGTACCGACCGAGGCAAAAAACTGCCCGTCCCGATGCAGCGGCGCCAGACGATGACGCAACAGGTTCATCCCGCTGTTGGAGTCTTCGCCATTGATCACCCCACGGCTGCCAAGAAATTCCGGCAAGGTTCGTCGTCGATCGTCGGCGCGGCTCAACAACAGGCTGCAATGGTGGCCGCCGCTACTGTCCGGCAGCTCGTAACGCGGACGTCCCAGCACCCTGACCTTGCCACGCAAAGCCGTCATCAGCGGATAGCCGCAGGTTTGTGTCAACAGCAGTTGCGGGGATAGCCACAGGTCCATCAAGGACAGACTTTCGGCGCTGCGGCGAGTGACGCCCAGGTGTTCGACGATACGTGCCAGCCACTGTTCGTTGGCTTGTTGAACAGGCTCAGGAGCAACGTACATCAGTAATTCAGCAATCTGTTGAGTCATCAAAATCCTCCATACAACGAAGATCCCAAACGAGCCTGCTCGCGATGGCTATGTCACATTCAACACATCTGTTGATTGGCCCAACGCTATCGCGAGCAGGCTCGCTCCTACAGGGTACAGAAGTGGCCTTACGTCAGTGAAACGGATGCAGCGGACTGTCGATCGCCCTCACCCCATGCTCACGCCAAAAGTGGCCATAGCCCTGCACCAGAAACCCGCCGCTGCGCGCCAGCCATTGCTCGCGACGCATGCGGTAGGCGCGGGGCAAGTCATACCAGGGCAGTCCCGGCAAATCGTGGTGCACCAAATGCAGATTGAGGTTGAGGAACAGCCAGCGCCACGGCCAGGCCGCTTCGTTGAGTACGGTGCGTTGCTCCGGTGCCGCATGCGGGCGGTGTTCATAGTAGGAGCGAATCATCGCAATCGACAGCGCCGGCACGCTGACCAGCAACAGGTAATGCCAGATCGGCAGCACGCTGAAGTGGGCGATAAACAGCAACATCAACAAGGTCACGGCGCCATGGCTGAGCCACATCAACCAGGCTTGGCGATCGCCCTTTTTCAAGCGTTTCAGTTCATCCCGGGCCAGACCCAGCAGGGCAACTGGCGCTCCGAGCAGAAAGCGGCCGAGCATGGTTTTATTCAGCCAGTGCAGGCTTTTTTTCAACCAGGAGCTGCCTTGCCACTGCTCGGCACTCAGGTAGCGGCTTTCCGGATCGCGACCGGGAATGGTCAGGTTTTCGTCGCGGTGATGCAGCAAATGGCTGTCGCGATACAAGGTGTAGGGATACCAGACGGCGAACGGCGCGTAGCCAAGGATTTTATTCAACAGCGGCCAGCGCGTCGGATGACCGTGAAGCAGTTCGTGCTGCACCGACAGCCACAACACCACCACGGGAATCAGCAACCCGGTACTCAACCACAAGCCCAGGGAGTGACTGGCCATCACGAGGGCGAACCACGCGCTGTAGACGCCAATCAACAGCAACCAGGTCGGCCACTCGGTGCGGGCGGTCAGGCGTTGGCGTAGCGTTTCGATTTCTTTTCGGTGGGCAGTATCGAAGTAATGAGGCATGGCGTTGCTCGGATCGGGGACCAATCCTCTTCTGTGCAACGACGCCTGGATTTCCTGCAGATTATTTTCAAACTGATCGCTCCCGCATTGCGCGGGAGCGAACGATCAGCGCAGGCTCAATGCCCGAACACATTGACCTTTTTGGCTTTTTTGTCGGCGCGTTTTTCAATAGCGGTTTTCGCCGGCTTTTTCTTGTCCGCTTTCTTTGAATCCATACCTTTGGCCATGATGCGTACTCCACTCACAGGGGATGTGAGATCAGGTATACACCTATCTTTGCAGGTGCGTTCTTTTATAATCGCCCGCTTCGCGTACCGACAGTCCGAGACCATGCCCGACACCCGTTTCAGCCGACTCGATGAGCCGCTTTGGCCATTGATGAACAAGTTCTACCGCGCCCATCAATCGTCGATGAAAGCGGTTCGCGAGGCGCAATTGTGGGTGGCCCGGCGCGACGAAATCGTCGGGGCGTTGTGTTTGCGTCCGGTATCCGGCGGGCATTGGTTGACCGGTTTGTTCGTCGATCCGGCGTGTCGCGGGCAAGGCATCGCCGCAGCGTTGATCAGCGCGGCAGTAAAGGAGTGCGAACTGCCGGTATGGCTGTTCTGTCATCCCGAACTGCGTGGTTTTTATGAGCGCTGCGGTTTTACCTTTGACCCGCCAATGCCCTACGCGATGGTCGAGCGACTGAGCCGCTATGCGCGCAGCAAACCGATGATTGCCATGGGCCTGGCACCGGCGATCAGGGCTCGTTGCGCGTAAACGGTGGATCAATCGTCGGCGTTGGGATCGAGGTCCGGAAACATCACTTCGGTGAAGCCGAACTTGCTGAAATCGCTGATGCGCGACGGGTAGAGCCGGCCGATCAGGTGATCGCACTCATGCTGCACCACCCGCGCGTGGAACCCGGATGCAATGCGCACGATCGGCTCTCCCTTGGGGTCGAAACCTTCATAGCGGATCTGCTGGTAGCGATCCACCGCGCCACGCAAGCCGGGCACTGACAGGCAACCTTCGAAGCCCTCTTCCATCAGCGGGCTCAATGGCGTGATCAACGGGTTGATCAGTATCGTTTGCGGCACCGCCTCGGCGTCCGGGTAACGTTCGCTGTGCTCGAAACCGAAGATCACCAGTTGCAGGTCAACACCAATTTGCGGTGCAGCCAGGCCGACGCCACCCACGCTCTCCATGGTCTGGAACATGTCATCGATCAGTTGCCACAATTCGGGACTGTCGAACATTTCAGCGGGCACCGGCGGAGCAATGCGCAGCAGGCGCTCATCACCCATTTTCAGGATTTCACGAATCATGGTCAGGTTTCGTCAATGGTCGGTTTGGGTTGTGAATGATCGCGGCCAAGTCCCGATACGTGCTGTTTTTCATGGACAGGGCCCTTCTCGCCGGCAACTTTCTCGCCAGGGTCCTTGCCCTCGCGGGACATGTGCTCGATCACCGCATTCATCTCCGCGCCGAGCAGCAACACCGCCGCGGAAATGTAGAAGTACAGCAACAGCACGATGATCGCACCGATACTGCCATACATGGCGTTGTAGTTGGCGAACTCCTTGACGTACAAACCGAAGCCCAGCGACGCAATGATCCACACCACCACGGCCAGCACCGAGCCGGGGGTGATGAAGCGAAATTCCTGTTTGACGTCAGGCATGACGTAATAGATCAGCGCCACCGCGACCATCAACAGGATCACGATCACCGGCCAACGCGCGATGGTCCAAAGGGTGACGATGAAGTACTCGAGGCCCACTTGCGAGGCGATCCAGCTCATCACTTGCGGCCCGAGTACCATCAGTGCGGCGGCGATCAGCAGCATGCCGGCGATGCCGACGGTGTAGATGATCGACAGGGGAAAACGCTTCCACGCCGGGCGACCTTCAACGACATCGTACGCCGCGTTCATCGCACTCATCATCAGCCGCACACCGGCCGAGGCGGTCCACAGCGCAATCACGATACCCACCGACAGCAATCCGCCCTTGGACTGCTGAAGCTGGTCGATGACCGGGTTCACCTGTTCCAGGGCCTGGGGCGGCAGCACCAGCTCCGATTGCAGGCGCAGCCAGGAAAAGAAATCCGGCAGGTGCAGGAAACCGATCAGGGCAATCAGGAACAGAATGAAGGGGAACAGCGAAAACAGCATTTGATAGGCCAGTGCCGAGGCATAGGTCGACATCTCATCGTCGACGAACTCGGTGACCGTGCGCACCATCACACGGTGGATGGGCAGACCTTTCATGTCCGGGAAAATCATTAGCGTCTCCATTCGCCGCAATCAGGATGGGATGTAGTCATGGCGACTCAGGGGCCGTTTTCTTAGATCAAAGTAGCCTACCTGGCGACTTTGAAACAATTTCCTCAATCAAGTTCAGGCTGACACAAAAACGGCCATCTGTGGATGGCCGTTCGAGGCTTGTTCAAAGGCCGGATCAAGCCTTGTCGACACCTTTTTTCACGGCATCCTTGGCCTTGCCGACGGCTTGTTGAGCTTCGCCTTTCTTTTCCTGCACCACGCCTTCGGCGCGCATCTTGTCATTACCGGTGGCCTTGCCGACGCCTTGCTTGACGTTGCCGGCGGCTTCGTTGGCCATGCCTTTCACTTTATCGCTTGTGCTGCCCATGATGAATCTCCTGCGTGCGTTTCATTGGGAGGAAAGTGGTTACACAAGGTTGACCGAGGGCATTCGCGCGGAGTTTCATTTATTTTCCGCGCGACATTTCATCGTTCCATGCAGGTTGGGCTTTATGTTTGCCCGGCAACCCCCGAGAATGCGCAACGTATCGGCGCGTGGCGCTGAAGATCCAATACCGCAGGAATGTTATGAAACTCGATAAAAAGCAGGCCATTGCCCGCAGAAACCAGGAACTTGGTGGTGCTGTGCTTGGCGTCAACAACTGCCACTTCACCGAACTGAACCGCAACCGCAACATCTGGTGGTTCGATATTCCGGTGGCACGCCTGGCCGTGGGTCAGTACGAGTGGATTCACCTGCTGATGCACACCCCGGACACCGACGAACTGCTGCATTTGAAAGTGCCGACGGTGTTTTTGCGCGAGAAGCTTGAAGGCCTGGTGGTGCGCAATCAGGGCAAGCGCAAAGCGGCCCTGAGCCTGGAACTGAGTGCCGACAAGGACTCGTATCTGCAGGACATGCGTCCGGCAGGTACCAACGTCAACTTCGCACCGTTCCGCCAATAACTCCTGCCGCTTGCGGAGTAAAGGACTCCCGCGACAGAAAAGTTTTGCAAAGAAGAATCCAGCACCAACAAAAAGCCCCGCATTTGCAGTAATGCTGTTCAGTCAAGGAACATTACCCTGTGGCGAGGGAGCTTGCTCCCGCTGGGGCGCGAAGCGGCCTTGAAAAGGCACTGCTGCGCAGCGCAGCGGGAGCAAGCTCCCTCGCCACAGGATGCTAACGTTCTCTTCAGTGAACAGCATCACCGCATTTGCGGGGCTTTTTGGTTTACGCGGCGTTCTTCGCCTTGAGCTTTTTCAGCTCCTCATCGCGCAGTTCCCGGCGCAGGATCTTGCCAACGTTGGTGGTCGGCAACGCGTCGCGGAACTCCACCGAACGCGGAACCTTGTAGCCAGTGACGTTGGCGCGCATGTGCTCCATCACCTGTTCCTTGGTCAGGGTCACGCCCGGTTTGGCGACGATGAAAATCTTGATCGCCTCACCCGACTTCTCGTCCGGCACGCCGATGGCCGCGCATTGCAGCACGCCCGGCAAAGTTGTCAGCACGTCTTCCAGTTCGTTCGGGTACACATTGAAACCGGACACCAAAATCATGTCTTTCTTGCGATCGACAATGCGCATGTAGCCGTCGGGCTGGATCAGTGCGATGTCACCGGTCTTCAACCAGCCTTCGCTGTCGAGGATTTCGTCGGTGGCTTCCTGGCGCTGCCAGTAGCCTTTCATGACCTGTGGGCCTTTTACGCACAGTTCGCCAATTTCGCCCATTGGCTGCTCGACACCGGCATCGTCGACGATTTTGCACAGGGTCGACGGTACCGGAATGCCGATGGTGCCGATCTGGATATTCTGGATCGGGTTGACCGTGGCCACCGGGCTGGTTTCGGTCATGCCGTAGCCTTCGCAGATGGCGCAACCGGTGACCGCTTTCCAGCGCTCGGCTGCCGCCAGTTGCAGCGCCATGCCGCCGGACAGGGTGACTTTCAGCGCGGAGAAGTCCAGCTTGCGGAAACCTTCGTTATTGCACAGGGCCACGAACAGAGTGTTGAGGCCAACAAAGCCGCTGAACTTCCACTTCGACAGTTCCTTGACCATCGCCGGCAAGTCGCGCGGGTTGCTGATCAGGATGTTGTGGTTGCCGATCAGCATCATCGCCATGCAATGAAAGGTGAACGCATAGATGTGATACAGCGGCAGCGGCGTGATCAGGATCTCGCA
>NZ_RCNW01000070.1:0-2020 GCF_004307605.1 Pseudomonas sp. Sample_24 | reverse complement strand
TGTGGACCAGCGCGCAGTTCCAGTTCATCGATCTGCCGGACCGTTTCTGCACCGGTAGCTCGATCATGCCGCAAAAGAAAAACCCGGACGTGCCAGAGCTGGTACGTGGCAAAAGCGGCCGGGTATTCGGGGCACTGATGGGCTTGCTGACCTTGATGAAAGGCCAGCCGCTGGCCTACAACAAGGACAACCAGGAAGACAAGGAGCCGTTGTTCGACGCCGCCGATACCTTGCGCGACTCATTGCGCGCCTTTGCCGACATGATTCCGGCGATCAAGCCCAAGCACGCGATGATGCGTGAGGCGGCGCTGCGCGGTTTCTCCACCGCCACTGACCTGGCCGATTACCTGGTGCGTCGTGGCCTGCCGTTCCGGGATTGCCACGAAATCGTCGGCCATGCCGTGAAGTATGGCGTTGAAAGCGGCAAGGACCTGGCGGAAATGAGCCTGGAAGAATTGCGCAAGTTCAGCGACCAGATCGATCAGGATGTATTCGCCGTGCTGACCCTCGAAGGCTCGGTCAATGCGCGCAACCACATCGGCGGCACCGCGCCGGCGCAGGTCAAGGCAGCCGTGGCACGCGGTCAGGCATTGCTCGCCAGCCGCTAAAAGTATCGCGGGCAAGCCCGCTCCCACAGGATTGGCGCCGAGTCACCATCTGTTGACCGACACAATACTGTGGGAGCGGGGCTTGCCCGCGATGGCTGACTCAGGAGCGCTGCAAATCTACTTCTTGGCTGCAATCATCGCCATGAACGCCGGCATCGCCGCGTCCTTGTCCGCAGCAATCCGTTGCACATTCGGATTCTGCTCCAGCCGCTGCAACAGTGCCTTCGCTGCTGGCAGCTCGGCCAACAAATCGATATCGAACAGTTTCTTGGCGACCCCGCACGCCAACGGCACGCTGTACAGGAAATACAGATCCGCCACGCTCAAACTGTCGCCCGCCACGTAAGGGCTGAATTTGCCGTGTCGGCCCAGGGACGCCATGCCCAGCAGCAGCTCGGTGCGGGTCTTTTCCTTGATGGCATCCGGCAATGTCGTGCCGAAAAACGCTTCGCCATAGCAGGCACGGCCCGGCAGTTCGATATACAACTCGATCTCCTTGGCCAATGCCAGCACCTGCGCCCGCTCGTAAGGATCGCTGGGCAGCAGCGGCGTGCCTTTCTGGCTTTGCTCGATGTATTCGAGAATGACGCTGGTTTCATTGATGAAACCCTGCTCGACGCCCAGCACCGGTACTTTTCCACGCGGGCTGATGGCGAGCGCTTCCGGGGTTTGCCCGGCGTAAAACGGCACTTCTTCGAAGGGCAGGCCTTTTTCCAGCAGAGCCAGTTTGACCATGTTGTAGTAGTTGCTGACAGCAAATCCGTAAAGCTTGAGCATCACATAGCCTCCAGGCCGTGCGGGGTGGGCAGTGCCTGTTTATAGAACGCTGCGGCGTTTCTTGCCAGCAGCATCACGGGCATGAATGCGGGTAAACTGGCCATCTTTCCCCAAGGAGCCTGCCATGAGCGAGCCAACCGATATCGATGCCGACGAAGAAGAGTTCGCCGAGAATACGCTGGTCGAAGCTATCGAAAACCAAATCGAAAGCGACAACCCGCCAGCAGCCAAGGCAACGTTCAACAAGTTGACCCTGGTAGGTTACGAGCGCGAAGAAATCCTCAATCTGATGGCTCACGTTCTAGCGGTAGAAATCGACGCAATCCTCGAAGAAGACCGCGCATTCAACACCCAATGGTATGAAGCAGCGCTGCGCGCATTGCCGGAACTGCCACCGGAAAAGAAATAAACCAGCGTGTGTGCCCGTGTAAGCCTCGCCGCGGTTTATCTGAAAACCTCGTCACGGCTCTTCGCGGGCAAGCCTCGCTCCTGCGGCACCCCGCAGCCGGGGAAAGCCGCCCCAGGCAAAAAAACCCTGCCGCCAGCACTGGACATGCCGCACGAGTGAGATCACCTTAGGGGCGCTGTCGTCCAATTCCTAGAAAGTCTGGAGTCCTTATGTCGCTTACCCCTGA
>NZ_RCNW01000538.1:0-14923 GCF_004307605.1 Pseudomonas sp. Sample_24 | reverse complement strand
TTTTCAATAACGTCGATATCCGTATTCCCCGCGGCAAGGTCACCGGCATCATGGGACCTTCCGGGTGTGGCAAGACTACGCTGTTGCGGTTGATGGGCGCACAATTGCGGCCCAATAGCGGCGAAGTCTGGGTCAATGGGCAGAACCTGCCGACGTTGTCGCGCAGTGATCTGTTCGATGCCCGCAAGCACATGGGCGTGCTGTTCCAGAGTGGCGCACTGTTTACCGATCTCGATGTATTCGAGAACGTGGCTTTTCCACTGCGCGTTCACACCGAGCTGCCGGAAGAAATGATCCGGGATATCGTCCTGCTCAAATTGCAGGCCGTAGGTTTGCGCGGTGCCATCGACCTGATGCCCGACGAACTGTCCGGCGGCATGAAGCGTCGTGTCGCGCTGGCGCGGGCCATTGCGCTCGATCCCCAGATTCTCATGTATGACGAGCCCTTCGTTGGCCAGGACCCGATCGCCATGGGCGTATTGGTGCGCCTGATCCGCTTGCTCAATGATGCCTTGGGCATCACCAGTATCGTGGTTTCCCACGACCTGGCCGAAACCGCGAGCATTGCCGACTACATCTATGTAGTGGGCGACGGGCAGGTGCTGGGGCAGGGCACGCCGGACGAACTGATGAACTCGGACGACCCGCGCATCCGTCAATTCATGACCGGTGAACCCGATGGTCCGGTCGCGTACCACTTTCCAGCGACGGATTACCGCGCAGATCTTCTGGGGAAGCGTTGATGCGCAAGATTTCACTTTTAGAACGAGTGCGCCGGTTCGGCCATGCCGGCATCGATGTGCTGGCGGTGTTCGGGCGCTCGACGCTGTTTCTGTTTCACGCACTGCTGGGTCGCGGCGGTATCGGCGGCGGTTTCGGTCTGCTGGTCAAGCAACTGCATTCGGTAGGCGTGATGTCCCTGGTGATCATTGTGGTCTCCGGGGTGTTCATCGGTATGGTGCTGGCGCTGCAAGGCTTCAACATTCTGTCCAGCTACGGCTCGGAGCAAGCGGTAGGGCAGATGGTCGCGCTGACGCTTTTGCGTGAGCTGGGGCCGGTCGTGACCGCGTTGCTGTTTGCCGGGCGAGCCGGTTCGGCGCTGACAGCCGAGATCGGCAACATGAAATCCACCGAACAGCTTTCCAGCCTGGAAATGATCGGTGTCGACCCGCTCAAGTACATCATTGCCCCGCGCCTGTGGGCCGGCTTCATTTCCCTGCCGGTGCTGGCGATGATTTTCAGCGTGGTGGGCATCTGGGGTGGTTCGTGGGTGGCTGTCGACTGGCTGGGTGTCTACGAGGGCTCCTACTGGTCGAACATGCAGAACAGTGTGACCTTCACTGACGATGTGCTCAACGGCATCATCAAAAGCATCGTATTTGCCTTCGTCGTGACCTGGATCGCCGTATTCCAAGGCTATGACTGCGAGCCCACTTCCGAGGGAATCAGTCGCGCCACTACCAAGACCGTGGTCTATGCCTCGTTGGCAGTCCTCGGTCTGGACTTTATTCTGACCGCCTTGATGTTTGGAGATTTCTGATGCAAAACCGCACCCTGGAAATCGGTGTCGGCCTTTTCTTGCTGGCTGGCATCCTGGCTTTGTTGCTGCTGGCATTGCGGGTCAGTGGCCTGTCCCCGAGCCCGAGCACCGACACCTATAAACTTTATGCGTATTTCGACAATATCGCCGGTTTGACGGTCAGAGCTAAAGTGACCATGGCCGGTGTCACTATCGGCAAGGTCACAGCGATCGATCTGGACCGCGACAGTTTCACCGGTCGGGTGACCATGCAGCTGGAAAAGCGTGTAGATAATCTGCCGGCTGATTCCACTGCATCTATCCTGACCGCTGGCCTGTTGGGCGAGAAGTACATCGGTATCAGCGTGGGCGGGGAAGAAGCGTTGCTCAAGGATGGCGGGACCATCCATGACACGCAGTCGTCGCTGGTGCTCGAGGACCTGATCGGGAAGTTCCTTCTCAACACCGTTAGCAAAGACCCCAAATGAGGAATTTGTAAATGATCTCTACCTTGCGACGTGGCCTGTTGATATTGCTCGCGGCCGTGCCGTTGATGGCTAACGCCGTGGCGGCCCCTTCCGCGCATGACCTTGTCCAGGACACCACCAATCGGATGCTGGCCGACCTGGCCGCCAACAAAGAGAAATACAAGCAAGATCCGCAAGACTTCTATAACGCGCTGAACACTATTGTCGGGCCTGTTGTCGATGCCGAGGGCATCTCCAAAAGCATCATGACGGTCAAGTACTCGCGCAAAGCCACGCCTGCACAGATGAAGACCTTCGAAGAGAACTTCAAGAAAGGTCTGTTCCAGTTCTATGGCAACGCCTTGCTGGAGTACAACAACCAGGGCATCACCGTTGACGCTCCCAAGGAGGAGTCCGGGGACCGCACCAGTGTCGGCATGACGGTCAAGGGCAGCAGCGGTGCGATCTACCCAGTGTCCTACACCCTCGAAAAAATCAATGGCGAATGGAAACTGCGTAACGTCATCATCAACGGCATCAACATCGGCAAGCTGTTCCGCGATCAGTTCGCCGATGCAATGCAGCGCAATGGCAACGATCTGGACAAGACCATCAATGGTTGGGCCGGGGAAGTCGCCAAGGCCAAGGAAACTGCCGAACAATCGTCCGAGAAGCAAACTCAATGAGTGAGTCGGCAGTCCGGATGGACGAAGCCGGCGAGCTGCGGCTCAGCGGCGTGCTGGACTACCGCACCGGCCCGGCCTTGCGTCAGCAGGGGCAGGCGCTGATCAAGGCCAGCAAGGCGGCGACAGTGGTGGTCGATTGTTCGGCGGTAGAAAAATCCAGCAGCGTCGGTTTGTCGTTGCTGCTGTGTTTCATGCGCGACGCACAGGCTGCCGGCAAGGCGCTGAGCATCCGCGCAATGCCGGAAGACATGCGTGAAATCGCTCAGGTCAGCGAGCTGACCGAGCTGTTGGCGCATCCCTAACCCGCATCTATAAAGAAGCCCCCCGTCAGAGTCCTGCTCCGCGGGGTTCGCAGGCGCGGGGCTTTTTTGTATGATGTCCGACCCGCGCGCACAGGGCGCCGATTGAGGTTGAGCATGCAGGCCGTAGAAGTGAAGAGCTTCCTTGAAGGAAAGCTGCCAGGAACGCTGGTAGAAGTTGAGGGCGAAGGCTGCAACTTCCAGCTGAACGTGATCAGCGATGAACTGGCGGCGATGAGCCCGGTGAAGCGTCAGCAGCAGGTCTATGCCCATTTGAACCCATGGATCACCGATGGCAGCATCCATGCGGTCACTATGAAATTTTTCAGCAGCGCGGCCTGGGCCGAGCGCACCTGAGCCCAAGGGCGTCGAGATTCTTATGGATAAATTGATTATTACTGGCGGTGCTCGTCTTGACGGCGAAATCCGCATCTCCGGGGCAAAGAACTCTGCCCTGCCGATCCTGGCTGCCACGCTGCTGTGCGATGGCCCGGTCACTGTTGCCAACCTGCCGCACCTGCACGACATCACCACCATGATCGAGCTGTTCGGTCGCATGGGCATCGAGCCGGTGATCGACGAGAAGCTGGCAGTCGAGATCGACCCGCGCACCATCAAGACCCTGATCGCTCCGTACGAACTGGTTAAAACCATGCGTGCGTCGATTCTGGTACTGGGACCGATGGTTGCCCGTTTCGGCGAAGCCGAAGTTGCCCTGCCTGGCGGTTGCGCCATTGGCTCGCGTCCGGTTGACCTGCACATCCGTGGTCTTGAAGCCATGGGCGCGATCATCGACGTCGAAGGCGGCTACATCAAGGCCAAGGCGCCTGAAGGCGGTCTGCGCGGTGCGCACTTCTTCTTCGATACCGTCAGCGTGACCGGTACCGAGAACATCATGATGGCCGCCGCCCTGGCCAAGGGCCGCAGCGTTCTGGCCAACGCCGCGCGCGAGCCTGAAGTCGTCGACCTGGCAAACTTCCTGAATGCCATGGGTGCCAAGGTTTCCGGCGCCGGTACCGATACCATCACCATCGATGGCGTCGAGCGTCTGCACACCACCACTTACAAGGTGATGCCGGACCGTATCGAAACCGGTACTTACCTGGTTGCGGCTGCCGTGACCGGCGGGCGCGTGAAGGTCAAGGACACTGATCCGACCATCCTTGAAGCCGTGCTGGAAAAACTGCGCGAAGCGGGTGCCGAAATCACCTGCGGCGAAGACTGGATCGAGCTGAACATGCACGGCAAGCGGCCAAAAGCCGTCAACGTGCGGACCGCTCCGTACCCGGCGTTCCCGACCGACATGCAAGCGCAGTTCATCTCCCTCAACGCCATTGCCGAAGGCACTGGTGCGGTGATCGAGACGATCTTCGAAAACCGCTTCATGCACGTTTACGAACTGCACCGCATGGGCGCCAAGATCCAGGTCGAAGGCAACACCGCCATCGTCACCGGTACCGAAAAGCTCAAGGGCGCGCCAGTCATGGCTACCGACCTGCGCGCTTCGGCCAGCCTGGTGATCTCGGCACTGATTGCCGAAGGCGACACCCTCATCGATCGCATCTACCACATCGACCGTGGTTACGAGTGCATCGAAGAGAAACTGCAGATGCTGGGCGCCAAGATCCGTCGCGTTCCGGGCTAGTTCCTGCTGCAGGGGCATAAGGACATGCCCGTTGAATTGTTGAAGTCGAGCCGGTTTCCGGCTCGATGTGTGTCCGGCGCCGTTTGCGACCGGGCATGAGTACCTTGATAAGGACTGACGTTTCCCATGTTGACCATCGCACTGTCCAAGGGCCGCATCCTTGACGACACCCTGCCGCTTCTCGCTGAAGCGGGCATCGTGCCGACCGAGAATCCGGACAAGAGCCGCAAGCTGATCATTCCCACGACCCAGGAAGATGTACGCCTGCTGATCGTGCGTGCCACCGACGTGCCGACCTATGTCGAGCATGGTGCCGCCGACCTCGGTGTCGCCGGTAAAGACGTGCTGATGGAATACGGCGGCCAGGGCTTGTATGAGCCACTGGACCTGCAAATCGCCCAATGCAAGTTGATGACGGCTGGCAAGGTCGGCGCGGTCGAGCCCAAGGGCCGCCTGCGCATCGCCACCAAGTTCGTTAACGTTGCCAAGCGTTACTACGCCGAACAGGGTCGCCAGGTCGACATCATCAAGCTGTACGGTTCGATGGAACTGGCACCGCTGATCGGTCTTGCCGACAAGATCATCGACGTGGTCGACACCGGCAACACGCTGCGGGCCAATGGCCTGGAGCCACAGGATTTCATTGCGGCCATCAGCTCCCGTCTGATCGTCAACAAAGCTTCGATGAAAATGCAGCACGCCCGTATCCAGGCGTTGATCGACACCCTGCGCAAGGCAGTGGAGTCTCGACACCGCGGCTGATTCACCTGCGCGACGCTGAGTCGCGCCGTCTATCCGCCTCATAGCCAGAATTCTCAGGTGCCCAAGCGGATCGAATGTTAGCTTCGGGCGCCTGAGTTTTTTGCCATTCCTATGAGGCTCTCGCTATGACCGCACCGACTGCAATTCGCCGACTCAACGCTGCTGACCCGGATTTCGCGCATCATCTGGATCATCTGCTGAGCTGGGAAAGTGTGTCTGACGACTCGGTCAATCAGCGAGTGCTGGACATCATCAAGGCTGTGCGCGAGCGCGGTGACGCGGCGCTGGTGGACTTTACCCGCCAGTTCGACGGTTTGGACGTCAAGTCCATGGCCGATCTGATCCTGCCACGTGAGCGCCTCGAACTGGCATTGACCCGCATCTCCGTGGCGCAGCGCGAAGCGCTCGAAGTCGCTGCCGCCCGTGTGCGCAGTTACCACGAAAAGCAGAAACAGGACTCCTGGAGCTATACCGAGGCCGACGGCACGGTGCTGGGCCAGAAAGTCACGCCGCTGGATCGCGCTGGCCTCTACGTGCCGGGCGGCAAGGCTTCTTACCCATCGTCGGTGCTGATGAACGCAATTCCGGCCAAGGTTGCCGGCGTGACCGAAGTGGTCATGGTGGTGCCAACCCCGCGTGGTGAGATCAACGAACTGGTGCTGGCCGCTGCCTGCATCGCCGGGGTCGACCGGGTCTTCACCATCGGCGGTGCGCAAGCCGTTGCGGCATTGGCCTACGGCACCGAAAGCGTGCCGAAGGTCGACAAGGTGGTCGGCCCGGGCAACATCTACGTCGCCACCGCCAAGCGCCACGTGTTCGGCCAGGTCGGTATCGACATGATCGCCGGTCCGTCGGAAATTCTTGTGGTGTGCGACGGTCAGACCGATTCGGACTGGATCGCCATGGACCTGTTCTCCCAGGCCGAGCACGACGAAGACGCCCAGGCGATTCTGGTCAGCCCGGATGCCGAGTTTCTCGACAAGGTCGCGGCCAGCATCGCCAAGCTGATGCCGACCATGGAACGCGCCACGATCATCGAAACCTCGATCAATGGCCGTGGTGCGTTGATCAAGGTGCGCGACATGGAACAAGCCATGGAAGTGGCCAACCGTATCGCGCCGGAGCACCTGGAGCTGTCGGTTGCCGATCCACAAGCCTGGTTGCCGCAGATTCGTCACGCCGGAGCGATTTTCATGGGCCGTCACACGTCCGAAGCGCTGGGCGATTACTGCGCCGGCCCGAACCACGTGCTGCCGACTTCCGGTACTGCGCGCTTCTCGTCGCCGCTGGGTGTGTATGACTTCCAGAAACGTTCGTCGATCATCTTCTGCTCAGAACAGGGTGCTTCGGAACTCGGTAAAACCGCTTCCGTGCTGGCTCGTGGCGAGTCGCTGACCGCGCACGCCCGTAGCGCCGAATACCGCATCGTTGACGACAAGAAGGGGAACTGAGATGAGTAAATTCTGGAGCCCGTTCGTCAAGAATCTGGTGCCTTACGTGCCGGGCGAACAGCCAAAACTGGCGAAGCTGGTGAAGCTCAACACCAACGAAAACCCGTACGGTCCATCGCCCAAAGCCCTGGCAGCGATGCAGGCTGAGCTGAACGACAACCTGCGCCTGTACCCGGACCCCAACAGCGATCTGTTGAAGAATGCCGTGGCCAAATACTACGGCGTGCAGAGCAATCAGGTGTTTCTCGGTAACGGTTCCGATGAAGTGCTGGCGCACATCTTCCACGGTCTGCTGCAACACGATCAGCCATTGCTGTTCCCTGATATCAGCTACAGCTTTTACCCGGTCTACTGCGGGTTGTACGGCATCACGTTCGACGCCGTACCGCTGGACGAACAGTTCCGGATCAACCCGGCGGACTATGCCAAACCGAACGGCGGTATCATCTTCCCCAACCCGAACGCGCCGACCGGTTGCCTGCTGGCACTTGAAGCGGTCGAGCAGATTCTGAAGGCGAATCCGGATTCGGTGGTGGTGGTCGATGAGGCGTACATCGACTTCGGCGGTGAAACCGCGATTGCGCTGGTGGACCGCTATCCAAATCTGCTGGTGACCCAGACCCTGTCCAAGTCCCGTTCCCTGGCGGGACTGCGGGTGGGTCTGGCAGTCGGCCATCCGGACCTGATCGAGGCGCTGGAGCGGATCAAGAACAGTTTCAACTCTTATCCGCTGGATCGCATGGCCAATGTCGGCGCTGCCGCCGCATTCGAGGACCGCGAGTATTTCGACAAGACGTGCCGATTGGTGATCGAGAATCGCCAGAAGGTTGTTGCGCAGTTGGAGGAGAAGGGTTTTGAGGTGCTGCCATCGGCGGCCAACTTCATTTTTGCCCGTCACCCGCAGCACGATGCGGCAGGGCTTGCGGCGAAGTTGCGTGAGCAAGGCGTGATCGTTCGGCACTTCAAGCAGCAGCGGATTGCGCAGTTCCTGCGGATCAGCATCGGTACGCCAGAGCAGAACCAGGCGCTGATCGACGGTTTAGGCAATCTCTAAACCGGCCCGGAATCTGTAGGAGCGAGGCTTGCCCGCGAAAAAGGACGACTCGGTAAAAAACGAATACCGAGCCATCGTCTTTCGCGTGCAAGCCTCGCTCTTCACTTAAGAGAACGTCAGCTCCCTCGCCACGGGTACAGTGTTCGTCCTTAAGTGAACAGCATTTCGCTCCTACAAGGTTTTATGGGTTACTCGTGATGCGGCTCGCCTAGGAACGTCAGCGAGCTGAACAGCCCGCGACTGTTCACGTCAGGGCTGTCTTTTACCGGCACTTCCATCTGCGCCGAAATCACGTTCAAGCCTTCATTGCGCACCACCACGTGTGCCCGACCCTGTGCATCGGTTTCGGTGCTCAAGGTATTCGGTGCGTTGCGATAGTCCCCCACCAACTTCACGCCCGCCGCCGGTTTGCCATCCAGCAATACTCGCACCGGCAATGATCCGCCCGGCCCTACAGTCAGCGGATCGACCTCAGGCAGAATCAGCAATTTCAGTTGATCAAGTTTGGGCAACTTCGCCCCCGGCTGATAAATCGCCAGGCTGTACTTGAACGTCTGGGTCGCCTCGATCGCCCCCGGTACCTTGCTGCGGCCTTCGTTGATCCATTTCTTGTCGCTGGTCTGCGACCACATGCCATTGTCGAGCGCCACCGCCATCACGGCGGGTGGTTTAAGTGGTTGCAGGCGTGCGTGATCGGGCAGCCGCTGTACCGTCACCGGAATCATTTTTCCATGGCCGTCATAAGCCCAGGCGCCGCTGATTTTTTGTGCCTTGAAAGCATTGTCTTCGGCGCCGTGACCGTAAATGACCTCGATGTTGCCTCGACGTTGTTCGGTCCACAGGCCGTGGGCCGAGACTTCTGTGGCAAACAGCAAGCCGAGCAGTGCCAGGGGTTTGAGTGGGTGCATGGGGACTTCCTTTTACAGAGTGAGTGTCAGGCTGACAGTGAAATTGCGCGGCTCGCCGGGGTTGACCCAGTAGTTGCTGTAGGAGCGCTCGAAGTATTTCTCGTCGAAAAGGTTGTTCAGGTTCAGGCCCAGCGTGACGTTGTCGCTGGCCTTGTAATGGGCCAGCAGGTCGACGGTGTGGTAGGCAGGTAGTTCAAAGTCGCTGCCGGCTTCACCCGAGCGATCACCGACGTAAGTGAACGCGGCGCCAACGTCCGAACCGCGCAGTCGACCGTCCTGGAACTCATAAACCCCCAACAGACTGCCACTGCGTTTGGCCACGCCGAGAATGCGGCTGCCGGTGGGAATGACCTTGTCGCCTTCAGTGACTTCAGCATCGATGTAGGCGAAGGCGCCGATCAGCCGGACAGCGTCGGTGACTTGCCCGGTCACTTGCAGATCTATTCCCTGGCTGCGTGCCTTGCCCATGGCGCGGCTGGTATCTGTAGCCGGGTCGAGGGCGAGGACGTTTTCTTTTTCGATATGGAAAGCGGCAAGGGTGCTGCTCAAACGGTCATCGAACAGCTCACTCTTGATCCCGATCTCGTAGCCGATGCCTTCTTCCGGGTCGAAGGATTTACCGGTCGCGTCCAGGCCATTGTTCGGTTTGAACGAAGTGGAGGCGTTGGCGAACAGGCCGACCTCAGGCGTCAGTTGGTACAGCAAGCCGGCCCTTTGGGTCAGCGCGTCGTGAGTCTGGTTGCTGGTGGCGCCACGGGTGCGATCGTCGATGCGTTGCTCGAAGTGTTCGAACCGCACACCGAGCAGCCCGTGCAGTTTGTCGTTGAAAATGATCTGGTCCTGCAGGTTCAGTGCATGGCTCTCGACATGCTCGAAGAAGTCCGTACCGGAACGTGCGCCGTTGGGTTTTGGCTGACCGTAGACCGGTTGGTAGATATCGATGGCGTAGGGGCTGCCGGCAATGGTCGTCACCCGCTCGTTCTTGCGAAAATTCTCGTATTCGCTGCCGATCAACAATTCGTGCTGCAAGTGGCCGGTGTCGAAAAAGCCGCGCAGTTCGAGTTGGGTAATGCTGTCGTGCCAATTGTTGTCACGTTCTCGATAACGGCGGTTGACGGTATGGCCGTCGGCATTCAGCGGGCGCGCCTCCGAGGCGAAGCCCCAGAGTTTGCCTTGCTTGTAATGGCTGGCCAGGCGCAATTTCCAGGTGTCGTTGAGCTGATGCTCGAGGGCGGCCTGCAGCTGATTGTTGTGGTTGTCGATGTCGCCATCGTCGGGTTCGCCGAGGAAGGTCGAACGGGATACGCCACTCCAGGTGTTGTCGGGTGCGACGATGCCGCGATCGAAGGTCGAGCTGTGACGAACGAATTCACTCTCTACCAGCAGGCTGGTGTCCGGGTTCAGTTGCCAACTGAAGGAAGGCGCGACAAACACCCGCTGGCTGTCGACGTGATCGCGAAAGCTGTGGTTGTCCTCGACGGCCAGATTCACCCGCGACAGCACGTTGCCCTGGTCATCGAGTGGCGTGTTGACGTCCAGCGCCGTGCGATAACGATCCCAACTGCCCGCGCTGGTGTGCAGGGTCGCGAAGGCTTCGGGCTGAGGTTTCTTGGTGACGATGTTCACCGTGCCACCCGGATCACCTCGCCCATACAAGCTGGCGGCGGGGCCTTTAAGCACTTCGATGCGCTCGATGTTCGCCACATCCGGCGAGCTCGGGTAGCCACGGTTGGCGCTGAAACCGTCCTTGTAGAACTCCGATGTGGTGAAGCCGCGCACGCTGTATTCGTACAGCGTCAGGCCACCGAAGTTGTTCTGCCTGGAAACCCCGCCGGCGAAGTCCAGTGCGCGCTCAACGTGGGTACTGCCTAGATCGTCGAGCACGCTGACGGGGACCACGCTGATCGATTGCGGGATGTCGCGGATGGCGGTATCGGTCTTGGTCGCGCTGGCAGAGCGGGTGGCGCGGTAGCCAGCGACAGGCCCGGTGGGGGATTCGTAGTCGGAAGTGACGCTGATGGCGTCCAGTTCCAATGCCTGGGATTGTTCGGCGAAGACCGGTTCACCCAGCAGCCCGAGGGCAAGACTTGCCACGCAGGACTTTGTTCGAGACGACATGTTATGTTGTTCCAATTGCTAGAATTGAAACAATATAACATGTCCGATGAGAATGTCTTCCATTGACCCGAATTGATCGGGCCTGGCTTATTTCTCTTCTTTTTCTTTCACCGGCGCCGGCGGCGGACGCAAACCGATTTCTGCCGTCAGTTTGATTTCCTTGCCGTTACGCATGACTTGAATCGTGACCTTGTCAGTCGGTTTGATCCGCGCGACCTGGTTCATCGAGCGGCGGCCATCACCCGCAGGTTCGCCATCGATGGCAAGAATCACGTCGCCCAGTTGCAGTCCGGCTTTCTGCGCCGGGCCGTCACGGAAAATCCCGGCCACGACAATGCCCGGGCGCCCCGAAAGACCGAACGATTCCGCCAGCTCCTGGGACAACGGTTGTACTTCAATACCCAGCCAGCCACGAATAACCTGGCCGTGCTCGATGATCGATTTCATCACTTCCATCGCCAGTTTCACCGGAATCGCAAAGCCGATGCCTTGAGAGCCGCCGGACTTGGAGAAGATCGCCGTGTTGATACCGGTCAGGTTGCCGTTGGCATCTACCAGCGCACCACCGGAGTTGCCGGGGTTGATCGCGGCATCGGTTTGAATGAAGTCTTCGTAGTTGTTCAGGCCCAATTGATTGCGCCCGGTGGCGCTGATGATGCCCATGGTCACGGTCTGGCCGACGCCGAACGGGTTGCCGATGGCCAGCGCGACGTCGCCGATGCGGATGTTGTCCGAGCGGCCGACAGTGATCGAAGGCAGGTTTTTCAAGTCGATCTTCAGCACCGCGAGGTCGGTTTCCGGATCGCTGCCGATCACGCGAGCCAGGGTTTCACGCCCATCCTTGAGCGCCACGACGATTTGATCGGCACCGGTGGTCACGTGGTTGTTGGTCAGGATGTAACCTTCCGGGCTCATGATCACGCCGGAACCGAGGCTCGATTCCATACGTTTCTGCTTGGGCGAGTTGTCGCCGAAGAAGCGCCGGAACTGCGGATCCTCGAACAGCGGATGGCTGGGTTTGTTGATGACCTTGGTGGTGTACAGGTTCACCACCGATGGCGCGGCGGTGGTTACCGCGTCGGAATAGGAGACCGGGCCTTCTTTCATGCTGGTGGTTTGCGGCGCTTGCTGCAGGTTGACGTCGAGGCTTGGAAGCCCGACCCACTGCGGGTAACGCTGGATGATTAACAGAGCGACAAGCACGCCGGCCAACAGCGGCCAGCCGGAAAAACGCAGCGCCTTGAGCATTAAGCACGTCCTGAGAGAGTTGCAGGCGGAATGAGACCGCTCATAATGACGCGCATTATACGAGGCCGCGCGTGCCTCTGAACGGGATATTTAGGAGTCTTTTATGGCCGTCGCCCTGAGCACCCTGGTCGAAGAAGCCGACCGTTACCTCGCCAGTTCGAAAATTGCCGATTACTGCCCCAATGGCCTGCAGGTCGAAGGCCGGCCGCAGGTGATGCGCATCGTCAGTGGCGTCACCGCCAGCCAGGCCTTGCTCGATGCCGCCGTGCAAGCCAATGCCGATCTGGTGCTGGTGCACCACGGATATTTCTGGAAGGGCGAAAATCCGTGCATCACCGGCATGAAGCAGCGCCGCTTGAAAACCTTGCTCAAGCACGACATCAGCCTGCTGTCGTATCACCTGCCGCTGGACCTGCACCCGGAGGTTGGCAATAACGTACAACTGGCGCGGCAGCTGGACATTACTGTCGAAGGTCCGCTGGACCCGGATAACCTGAAGATCGTCGGGCTGGTCGGTTCATTGAACGAGCCGGCGACCCCTCGCGATTTCGCCCGCCGTGTGCAGGAAGTCATGGGCCGCGAACCGCTGCTGATCGAAGGCAGCAACATGATCCGCCGAGTCGGCTGGTGCACCGGTGGTGGCCAGGGCTATATCGATCAAGCCGTGTTGGCGGGCGTCGACCTGTACCTCAGCGGCGAAGCGTCGGAGCAGACCTTCCACAGCGCCCGGGAAAACGACATCAGTTTCATTGCAGCCGGTCACCACGCCACCGAGCGTTATGGCGTGCAGGCCTTGGGCGATTACCTGGCAAGGCGCTTTGCCCTCGAGCACATCTTCATCGATTGCCCGAATCCCATCTGACAACACCCTCCCTTTGTAGGAGCGAGGCTTGCCCGCGAAGAAGATAACGGGGTGTACCTGACCAAATCGCGTTATCGTTTTTCGCGGGCAAGCCTCGCTCCTACGGGAGCTTGGCCCAAACAGGCAGGCATATTCATATGCTCTTTCGATCTAGTTGGCGTCCTGATTAGAAGAGGTCGCTGTGCTAGGATTCCTCGCTCGAACACGGCCCGCTGGCCGTTCATAAGAAAGATTTCGTGAGTAGCCATGGTCGACAAACTGACGCATCTGAAACAGCTGGAGGCGGAAAGCATCCACATCATCCGCGAGGTGGCCGCCGAGTTCGATAACCCGGTGATGCTGTACTCCATCGGTAAAGACTCCGCCGTGATGCTGCACCTGGCACGCAAGGCGTTCTTCCCGGGCAAATTGCCGTTTCCGGTGATGCACGTCGACACCCGCTGGAAATTCCAGGAGATGTACAAGTTCCGCGACAAGATGGTCGCTGAGCTGGGCCTGGACCTGATCACCCACGTCAACCCTGATGGCGTGGCGCAGGGCATCAACCCGTTCACCCACGGCAGTGCCAAGCACACCGACATCATGAAGACCGAAGGCCTGAAACAGGCTCTGGACAAGTATGGTTTCGATGCCGCTTTCGGCGGTGCCCGCCGCGATGAAGAGAAATCCCGCGCCAAAGAGCGCGTGTACTCGTTCCGCGACAGCAAGCACCGCTGGGATCCGAAGAACCAGCGTCCCGAGCTGTGGAACGTCTACAACGGCAAGGTCAACAAAGGCGAATCGATCCGCGTGTTCCCGCTGTCGAACTGGACCGAACTGGACATCTGGCAGTACATCTACCTTGAAGGCATCCCGATCGTCCCGCTGTACTTCGCCGCCGAGCGTGAAGTCATCGAGAAGAACGGCACGCTGATCATGATCGACGATGAGCGCATCCTCGAACACCTGAGCGATGAAGACAAAGCGCGCATCGTCAAAAAGAAAGTGCGTTTCCGCACCCTTGGCTGCTACCCGTTGACGGGCGCGGTGGAGTCCGAGGCCGAAAGCCTTACGGACATCATTCAGGAAATGCTCCTGACGCGAACTTCCGAGCGCCAGGGCCGTGTCATCGACCACGATGGCGCAGGCTCCATGGAAGACAAAAAACGTCAGGGTTATTTCTAAGGGGTTGTTATGTCGCACGCATCTGATTTGATCAGCGAGGACATCCTCGCCTACCTGGGCCAGCACGAACGTAAAGAGCTGCTGCGCTTTTTGACCTGCGGTAACGTCGACGACGGCAAGAGCACCCTGATCGGGCGCCTGCTGCACGACTCCAAGATGATCTACGAAGATCACCTGGAAGCCATTACCCGCGACTCGAAAAAAGTCGGCACCACCGGTGAAGACATCGACCTGGCGTTGCTGGTCGATGGCTTGCAGGCCGAGCGTGAGCAGGGCATCACCATCGATGTCGCCTACCGCTATTTCTCCACCGCCAAGCGCAAATTCATCATCGCCGACACCCCCGGCCATGAGCAGTACACCCGCAACATGGCCACCGGTGCTTCCACCTGTGACCTGGCGATCATCCTGGTCGATGCCCGTTACGGCGTGCAGACCCAGACCCGCCGCCACAGCTTCATCGCCTCGTTGCTGGGCATCAAGCACATCGTCGTCGCCATCAACAAGATGGACCTCAAGGGCTTCGATCAGGACGTGTTCGAGTCGATCAAGGCCGACTACCTGAAGTTCGCCGAAGGCCTGAAGCTCAAGCCGACCAGCATGCACTTCGTGCCGATGTCGGCATTGAAGGGCGACAACGTGGTGAACAAATCCGAGCGCTCGCCGTGGTACACCGGCCAGTCGTTGATGGAAATTCTCGAGACCGTGGAAGTGGCGGGCGACCGCAACTTCACCGATCT
>NZ_RCNW01000514.1:0-2041 GCF_004307605.1 Pseudomonas sp. Sample_24 | reverse complement strand
TGCTCGATCAGGCCCATCAGCGCCATCATGGTCACGGATTTACCCGAACCCGACTCGCCAACGATGGCCAGCACTTCGCCTTTGTCGACTTTCAGGTCGAGGCCATCGACCACTGGCGTAGCGTTTTTGTCGCCGAAGCGAACGTTGAGATTCTTGATTTCTAGCAGTGACATTGGAATCTCCTCAGGCGGCGTTCTTGAGTTTCGGGTCCAGCGCATCGCGCAGGCCGTCGCCCATCAAGTTGATTGCCAGCACGCTGAGCAAAATGGTCAAACCAGGCAGACTGACTACCCACCAGGCGCGTTCGATGTAGTCGCGGGCCGAGGCCAGCATGGTGCCCCACTCAGGGGTTGGCGGTTGTACGCCAAGGCCGAGGAAGCCCAGGGCGGCAGCATCGAGAATCGCCGAGGAGAAGCTCAGGGTCGCCTGAACGATCAGGGGCGCCATGCAGTTGGGCAGCACGGTCACGAACATCAGGCGCGGCAGGCCGGCACCGGCCAGGCGCGCGGCGGTCACGTAGTCGCGGTTCAGTTCGCCCATCACCGCGGCGCGGGTCAGGCGAACGTAGGACGGCAGGGACACGACGGCGATAGCGATCACGGTGTTGATCAGGCCAGGGCCGAGGATGGCGACGATCGCCACGGCCAGCAGCAGCGATGGCAGGGCCAGCATGATGTCCATCAGGCGCATGATGGTCGGGCCGACGGCTTTCGGGAAGAAACCGGCGAACAGACCCAGCAGGATGCCCGGGATCAGCGACATCACCACCGACGACAAGCCGATCAGCAACGACAGCCGCGAGCCCTCGATCAGGCGTGACAGCAGGTCACGACCCAGTTCATCGGTGCCGAGCAGGAACTGGATCTGCCCGCCTTCCAGCCAGGCTGGCGGGGTCAGCAGGAAGTCACGGTATTGCTCGCTCGGGTCATGGGGGGCAACCCACGGGGCGAAGATGGCGCAGAAAATCACCAGCAGCATGAACATCAGGCCGGCAACGGCACCTTTGTTCCTGGAGAACGCTTGCCAGAATTCTTTGTATGGCGACGGGTACAGCAGGCTTTGATCCACGGCGGACGCGGCGGTGGCTACTGAGGATGTTGGAGTGCTCATGGGTATTGACCTCAGCGCTGATGACGGATGCGTGGGTTGGCAAAGCCGTAGAGGATGTCCACTACGAAGTTGACCAGAATCACCAGGCAGGCGATTAACAGGATGCCGTTTTGTACAACCGGATAGTCACGGGCGCCAATGGCTTCGATCAGCCATTTGCCGATGCCAGGCCAGGAGAAAATGGTTTCGGTCAGGACCGCGCCGGCCAGCAGGGTGCCGACTTGCAGGCCAACCACGGTCAGTACCGGGATCAGCGCGTTACGCAGGCCGTGGACGAATACCACACGCGATGGCGACAGGCCTTTGGCGCGGGCGGTACGAATGTAGTCTTCACGCAGCACTTCGAGCATCGACGAGCGGGTCATTCGCGCGATCACCGCCAATGGAATGGTCCCCAGCACGATGGCCGGCAGGATCAGGTGGTGCAGCGCATCGAAGAACGCGCCGACGTCATCGGCCAGCAGTGTATCGATCAGCATGAAGCCGGTACGCGGCTCAATGTCGTAGAGCAGGTCGATCCGCCCGGATACCGGGGTCCAGCCCAGGCTCACCGAGAAGAACATGATCAGGATCAGGCCCCACCAGAAGATCGGCATCGAGTACCCCGCGAGGGAGACGCCCATCACCCCGTGGTCGAACAGCGATCCTCGCTTGAGTGCCGCAATCACCCCGGCCAGCAGGCCCAGGATGCCGGCGAACAACAGGGCGGCCATGGACAGTTCCAGGGTCGCGGGGAAGAGGGAGGTGAACTCCGTCCAGACGCTCTCACGGGTACGCAGGGATTCCCCGAGATCGCCGTGGGCCAGTTTGCCGATGTAATCCAGGTACTGGGCATACAGGGGTTTGTTCAGACCTAGGCGTTCCATTGCCTGAGCATGCATTTCGGGGTCGACCCGACGTTCGCCCATCATCACTTCCACGGGGTCGCCCG
>NZ_RCNW01000193.1:0-2050 GCF_004307605.1 Pseudomonas sp. Sample_24 | reverse complement strand
GCATCAACGGTTCGGTGTGCCTCGATCCGGGCGGCGATTCGTGGCTGGACCTGGCTGAAGGCAACACCATCAAGGGGGCTCGCCAGAACGGCTCGGCGCTGGACTTGCAGAACTGGATCCCGGGGCAGGCAGTCGAAGGCCTGGGTCGCCGACCGACGCTGGTGGATTCGAATATCGGCATGCGTGATGCGCTGCAGATCCGCTATCAAACGGGCAACAAGCTGGTCTTGCACGACAACAACAAAGTGGTCGGCATCCTTGGCGACAGCGAGCTGTACCACGCACTGCTCGGCAAGAACCTGGGGTAAGGCAACTGACACAAAAACGCCGCGAGAGATCGCGGCGTTTTTGTTAGTACAGATAAATGACCTGCAATACTGACAACTGTGGCGAGGGAGCTTGCTCCCGCTAGGCTGCGAAGCGGCCCCATAACCAGAGACTGCGCTAGTTCAGACAGACCCCGTGAACCGGATTTACGACTGCTCCGCTGCCGAGCGGGAGCAAGCTCCCTCGCCACACAGGTCTGCGGTGCATTGATTGCACCGCAGCGCCTCACACCTTAGCTATTTTTGATCGTTCCCACGCTCTGCGTGGGAACGATCATGACCTTGGAGTACTGACAACTGTGGCGAGGGAGCTTGCTCCCGCTGGGCTGCGAAGCGGCCCCATAACCAGAGACTGCGATAGTTCAGACAGACCCCGTGAACCGGATTTACGACTGCTTCGCTGCCGAGCGGGAGCTAGCTCCCTCGCCACACAGGTCTGCGGTGCATTGATTGCACCGCAGCGCCTCACACCTTAGCTATTTTTGATCGTTCCCACGCTCTGCGTGGGAACGATCATGACCTTGGAGTACTGACAACTGTGGCGAGGGAGCTTGCTCCCGCTGGGCTACGAAGCGGCCCCATAACCAGAGACTGCGCTAGTTCAGGCAGACCCCGTGAACCGGATTTACGACTGCTCCGCTGCCGAGCGGGAGCTAGCTCCCTCGCCACACAGGTCTGCGCTGCATTGATTGCACCGCAGCGCCTCACACCTTAGCTATAGACCCGGCCAAGCAGCTGCCGATGGCTTTCGAACTGATCGAGTACGTCCCGTGTGATCTGCTCCTGGGTGAAGCCCATCAGGTCGTAGTCCTGGCTGCCGTTGTGCAGGTACACCTCTGCGCGGTAATAACGCTGACGCGCCTCATCAGACTGGGCCGATTCAGTCGGCGTTGCCAGATAGCCGTCCAGGCTGACTTCGTAGACAAACGGATTGCCCTCTTCCATCTCGACCCGCACACCCATGCAACGCTTGGACTTGCCCAGCAGCGTCTGCACTTGCAGGCCTTGCGCACGCATTTGCGTGGTCGCGTCCTGCAAGGCCGGCGTCACATGCTTGTCCATGAAACGCTGGACCACCGACTGGCTCGGCTGCAGGTCCAGTTGGGTCAGGCGCTCGCTGAAGCCACGGCGACCGCGCGCGGCCAACTCCGCTTGCTCCTGTTCGATCTGCACGTCCTGGCGCATGGCCTTGTGCAGGCCGAACATGAAGCACACCAGCACCACCGAGAACGGTAGACCGGCCAGCACCACCATGGTTTGCATGGCTTCGAAGTTACCGGCGAACAACAGGCCGATGGTCACCAGAGTGATCACTACCGACCAGAAGATCCGCAACCAGTGCGGCGCATCTTCGTCGACGTTACCGCCCTTGCAGGAAAGATTCGCCATCATCACCGCGCCGGAATCCGCCGGGGTCAGGAACAGCACGAAACCGACGAAAATCGACACGCCGATCACAACCTTCGACGCCGGGTAGTGCTCCAGCAACTGGTAGATCGCCATGGACGGCTGTTCCAGCGCCGTTTTCCCAAGCTCTACCGCCCCATGGTTCATCACCAGGTCCAGGGCCGAGTTACCGAAGATCGACAGCCATGCCAGGGTGAAGCCCAGCGGAATCAGCAACACGCCGGCCACCAGTTCACGCACGGTACGCCCACGGGAAATACGCGCGATGAACATGCCTACGAATGGCGCCCAGGAAATCCACCAGGCCCAGTAGAACA
>NZ_RCNW01000260.1:0-15062 GCF_004307605.1 Pseudomonas sp. Sample_24 | reverse complement strand
GACCTGTAGGAAGCCGCCCTGATGAGCCCAACGTTCGACGTCGTGGAACTCGCCACGACCTATGCCAACAAATCCGCCCAGGACATCCTGAAACTCGCGTTCGCCGAGTTCGGCGATGACTTGTGGATATCTTTCAGCGGTGCCGAGGATGTGGTGCTGGTGGACATGGCCTGGAAGCTGAACAAGAACGTCAAGGTGTTCAGCCTCGACACCGGCCGCCTGCATCCCGAGACGTACCGTTTCATCGATCAGGTGCGCGAGCACTACAAGATCGACATCGAACTGATGTCACCGGACTACACCAGGCTCGAACCGTTCGTGAAAGAAAAAGGCCTGTTCAGTTTCTACAAGGACGGTCATGGCGAATGCTGCGGCATCCGCAAGATCGAGCCGCTGCGACGCAAACTCTCCGGCGTGAAAGCCTGGGCCACCGGCCAGCGTCGCGACCAGAGCCCCGGTACCCGCAGCGCTGTTGCGGTGATGGAGATCGACACCGCGTTCTCCACCCCGGAACGCACCTTGTACAAATTCAACCCGCTGGCACAGATGTCCAGCGAAGAAATCTGGGGTTACATCCGCATGCTGGAATTGCCCTACAACAGCCTGCATGAACGCGGCTTCATCAGTATCGGCTGCGAGCCCTGCACTCGTCCGGTGCTGCCGAACCAGCACGAGCGCGAAGGCCGCTGGTGGTGGGAAGAAGCCACCCAGAAAGAATGCGGGCTGCATGCCGGCAACATCATCAGCAAATCCAACACATAAACCACTGTAGGAGCGAGCCTGCTCCGGGCGGCGTTCCGACGATGGTCGTCAACGATAACGCTGGGTGACTGATACCCCGATGCGTTCTCGGGTTCATCGCGAGCAGGCTCGCTCCTACAGGACGCATGACCCTCTCAACAAATGTGTACACACGAATGTCACCATCGGTGCCATTTATGTGTGCACTTTTCTTTTAAACGCCCCCTAAAGTTACATTTCTGCTGGTGCATGACGGCGTCAGCCCTGCGCAGAAATTCCCTTCCTGAAATAAATACCTGTTCAAACGGTCAATTTATATCGACGATATTTCAGTGACTTGGCGAAAAGCCATAACAAAACGAAATGAACAACGGAGTTCATAGAACGTAAGGCTGGCATGGATCTCGCTTAAGTGCATGCATGTTTTGTATACAATGCATTCAAAACATACACACACTTTAGATCCGCAAGCCTGAAACGCCCTATCCCGTACAGGCTGCAGATGCCCCGTAACCAATGATATTCGCTACACCGCGACGAAGATTTGTCGAGCCATGCGCTCATGCACAGTCATCGCGGCGTCGAGCATCAGGAGCCTGCCGGAATGCCTACAAGTCTTTCAAACAACAAACTTGCGCTGGATCTGCCCTCCTCCCACACCCCACCAACCGCTGTCGATCAGTTACTTGATTCCTCTGTGGTGCTCAGTCCTCGCCTGCACAACAAAGACCTCGCGCCGACCAAAGCCGAAGGCCGGCGCTGGGGTCGCTATAGCATCTTCGCGTTGTGGACCAACGACGTGCACAACATCGCCAACTATTCGTTTGCTATCGGTCTTTATGCGTTAGGCCTTGGCGCTTGGCAGATTCTCCTGTCCCTGGGGATCGGCGCAGCGCTGGTGTATTTCTTCATGAACCTGTCTGGCTACATGGGCCAGAAAACCGGTGTGCCGTTTCCGGTCATCAGCCGGATCAGCTTCGGCATACACGGGGCGCAAATTCCTGCGTTGATCCGCGCGGTCATCGCCATCGCCTGGTTCGGCATTCAGACGTACCTGGCCTCGGTGGTCTTTCGCGTCTTGCTGACGGCGATCCACCCCGGCTTCGCCGACTACGACCACGACTCGATTCTCGGCCTGTCGACCCTGGGCTGGGTCTGCTTCGTGGCGATCTGGTTCGTGCAGCTGGCGATCCTCGCCTACGGCATGGAAATGGTGCGGCGCTATGAGGCGTTTGCCGGACCGGTGATTCTGCTGACCGTCGCCGCCCTCGCCGGCTGGATGTATTTCCAGGCCGACGCAACCATCGCCTGGTCAATTCGCGAACCGCTGAGCGGTGGCGAGATGTGGCGCAACATCTTTGCCGGTGGTGCGCTGTGGCTGGCGATCTACGGCACGCTGATCCTGAACTTCTGCGACTTCGCCCGTTCGTCGCCGTGTCGCAAAACCATCAAGGTCGGAAATTTCTGGGGCCTGCCGGTCAATATTCTGGTGTTCGCCGCCATTACTGTCCTGCTGTGCGGCGCTCAATTTCAGATCAATGGCCACATTATTGAAAGTCCTACAGAGATTATCGCCTCGATTCCCAACACGTTCTTCCTGGTCCTCGGCTGCCTGGCATTCCTGATCGTCACCGTGGCGGTGAACATCATGGCCAACTTCGTTGCCCCGGCGTTCGTGCTCAGTAATCTGGCGCCGAAGTACCTGACGTTCCGTCGTGCCGGCCTCATCAGCGCGGCCATCGCCGTGCTGATCCTGCCGTGGAACCTCTATAACAGCCCGCTGGTGATCGTGTACTTCCTCTCTGGCCTCGGCGCCCTGCTGGGTCCGCTGTACGGCGTGATCATGGTCGACTACTGGCTGCTACGAAAAGGCCGGATCAACGTGCCGCAGTTGTACAGCGAGGACCCGAACGGCGCTTATTACTACAGCCGTGGGGTCAATTTGCGCGCCGTGGCGGCGTTCATTCCCGCGGCGTTGATCGCCATCGTCCTGGCGCTGGTACCGGGCTTTCATTTGGTGTCGCCATTCTCCTGGCTGATCGGCGCTGCGATTGCAGGGTTGCTTTACCTGATCATCGCCAAACGCCAACCGCACTACGCCGACATCAGCGGCGAAGCCATCGCGGTCGACAACGCCAGCCACTGACTCCATCGCGGCCCTCCAGCGTCGGGCCGCGAAACCACCCGCTATAAGGAGCTCCCATGCGAATTCTCGTGGTCAACGTCAACACCACCGAATCCATCACCCAGGCCATCGCCCGCTCTGCCCAGGCGGTGGCCGCGCCCGGCACGGAGATCGTTGGCCTGACGCCTTTCTTCGGTGCCGACTCCATCGAAGGCAATTTCGAAAGCTACCTGGCCGCCATCGCCGTCATGGACCGGGTGATGTCCTACGATCAGCCATTCGATGCCGTGATCCAGGCCGGATACGGCGAACACGGTCGCGAAGGCTTGCAGGAGCTGCTCAACGTCCCGGTGGTGGACATCACCGATGCCGCGGCGAGTACCGCGATGTTTCTCGGTCATGCGTACTCGGTGGTGACCACCCTCGATCGCACGGTGCCGCTGATCGAGGATCGCCTGAAACTCTCGGGTCTCTGGGATCGCTGCGCGTCGGTGCGGGCCAGCGGGTTGGCGGTGCTGGAACTGGAGCACGAGCCGCAACGCGCACTGGAGGCCATCGTGCATCAAGCGGAGTTGGCAGTGACTCAGGACAAAGCGGAAGTCATCTGCCTGGGCTGCGGCGGCATGGCCGGGCTCGACGAGCAGATTCGCCAGCGTACCGGGGTGCCGGTGGTGGATGGCGTAACGGCGGCGGTGACCATTGCCGAGTCGTTGGTGCGTTTGCGGTTGTCGACGTCAAAAGTGCGCACGTATGCGACGCCACGACCGAAGAACATCATTGGCTGGGCGCAGAAGTTCATGCGCTAGATCGCGTTATCGTTCATCGCCGACAAGCCCGGCTCCCACTGGATCTGTGGGAGCATGGCTTGCCCGCGATGGACGCGCCTCGGTCTTGAGCTTGACTCAAACCGCACTGAACCACACTCCCCCCCTGCGTACTGCCCTGACAGCATCCTCGTCAAAACGAAGCCATCGCACCCGGCCATTCCGTGACCTATCGGTACCAGGCATGAACGCTGAACCCTCGCGTGTCGATATCAGGCCAGGAGGCGACGCGGACAGGCAACTGAATCGTCGGACAAGCCGGGTAAGGTGACGCGTCTTTTCATCTCAAAAACCACATCACAATGATGGGTTTGATAAGAACAGCAGCGTTTGAACGGTGCCGCTTTAAATGGGCGCACAGCAGTCGACGAATGATGGTTCGTCACTGTTATCAACACGCTTAAATGTCGATCAGCAGAGAAAAATAAACCAATGATTAGCCCGAGCTCAAAGGATTCCAATGGCCAATTGGCGCAGGGCTTCAAGCCTCGTCACGTAACAATGCTATCCATCGCCGGGATTATCGGCGCCGGTTTATTCGTTGGCTCAGGACACGCTATTGCAGCGGCTGGCCCGGCAGTCCTGCTGGCCTATCTGTTCTCCGGTCTGCTCGTCGTTCTGGTCATGCGCATGCTTGGGGAAATGGCGGTAGCCAACCCGGACACAGGCTCGTTCTCCACTTATGCCGATCAAGCGATAGGTCGCTGGGCTGGCTTCACTATCGGCTGGCTGTATTGGTGGTTCTGGGTGCTGGTGATCCCTATCGAAGCGTTGGCCGCAGGCCACGTGTTGAACCAGTGGTTCCCTCAGATTGATTCCTGGTTGTTCGCTTTGGTGTCGATCATTGCTTTAGTGATTACCAATCTGTTCAGTGTTTCCAAATACGGCGAATTCGAATTCTGGTTTGCCATGGCCAAGGTGGTGGCGATCATTGGTTTCATCGGCGTGGGTTTTGCCGTGTTGATGGGTTGGGTTCCCGACCGAGAGGTCAGCGGCTTGAGCGGCCTGATGGCCGAACACGGCGGGTTTGCCCCTAACGGCCTGTCGGCGGTGGTAGGTGCCTTCATCACGATCATGTTCAGTTTCATTGGGACCGAGGCGGTCACCATCGCTGCCGCCGAATCCAACAATCCGGCGCAGAACATTGCCAAGGCCACGCGTTCGGTGATCTGGCGCATCGGGGTGTTTTACCTGCTATCGATTTTCGTCGTCATCTCCGTGGTGCCCTGGAACGATCCACTGCTCGCCCAGGTAGGTTCCTACCAGCGCGCACTGGAAATCATGAACATTCCCCACGCCAAGTTCATGGTGGACGTGGTGGTCCTGATCGCCGTGGCCAGTTGCATGAACTCCTCGATCTACATTGCTTCGCGCATGCTGTATTCGCTGGGCCGCCGTGGAGACGCGCCGAAAGCGCTGAAGGCAACCTCCTCGGAAGGCGTGCCGCGTGCAGCAGTCATTGCCAGCACCCTGCTGGGCGCGTTGATCACTGTGTGGAGCTACTTCATGCCCGCCGGGCTGTTCAACTTTCTGCTCGCCAGCTCCGGTGCGATTGCCTTGCTGGTGTACCTGGCCATTGCGGTGTCGCAGCTGCGCATGCGCCGAATGTTGCGTCGGCAGAACATCGAGCTGACCTTTCGCATGTGGCTGTTTCCATGGCTGACCTGGCTGGTCATTGTGTTCATCTGCGCAGCGCTGGCTGTCATGATGATCACCCCGGAGCACCGCACCGAAGTCAGTTCAACCATCGGACTGGCGTTGGCGATTTCCCTTATCGGCCTGTTGACGTCGCGTCACCCCGCCCAGGCTGCGAGCGTGACCTCGGTGGGATAAACCACGCAGGTACATGCGCTAAAGGTAATACCGCCCACGCCGAGCGTGGCGGTATTACTCGTTCCAGCCGCTCAGACCGCAACCGATCCCTGCCAGGAAATGCCCCCGATGTCATCGAAGCCCACCGTGCCCGACGGTACGACTCAATCCGTCGGTTTTCTGCTGCTGGATCAATTCACCCTGATTTCCTTGGCATCCGCGGTCGAGCCATTGCGCATGGCCAATCAGTTGTCGGGGCGAGAGCTGTATCGCTGGCATACATTCAGCTCCGATGGAGCGCCTGTCTGGGCCAGTGACGGTGTGTCGATCACGCCAGATGCTTCATGGAACAATCCCTGTGTCGCGGACACGGTCATCGTGTGCGGTGGTATCGGCATCCAAAGCGTGATTACCCGCGAACACGTTACCTGGCTGCAAGCCTTGGCACGTCAATCCAGACGATTAGGTGGCGTGTGCACCGGAAGCTGGGCACTCGCAAAAGCCGGGCTTCTCGACGGCTACGAGTGCAGCGTGCATTGGGAATTTCTGGCCGCCATGCAGGAGGCTTTTCCACGCGTGAGCATCAGTGCAAGTCTCTTCACCCTGGACCGAAACCGGCTCACTAGCTCCGGGGGAACAGCGCCACTCGACATGATGCTGCACCTGATCGGTCGCGATCATGGTCGTGAATTGTCTGCAGCCATTTCCGAGATGTTTGTTTACGAGCGGATACGCGACGAACAAGACCACCAGCGCGTTCCGCTCAGGCATGTGCTGGGCACTCATCAACCCAAGCTGCAGGAGATCGTAGCGTTGATGGAAGCCAATCTCGAAGAGCCGATCGAGCTGGATAATCTTGCAGAATATGTGGCTTTGTCACGTCGACAGCTGGAACGGCTATTTCAGAAATACCTGCACTGTACGCCGTCACGCTACTACCTGAGGTTACGTCTTGTTCGGGCGCGGCAACTGCTCAAGCAAACATCGATGTCGATCATTGAGTTGGCGTATGTCTGCGGTTTCGTCTCCACGCCGCACTTTTCCAAGTGCTATCGCGAGTACTTTGGTGTGCCCCCCAGTGAAGAGCGTACCGCTAGCGACATGAGCCGCAAACCGCCATCACGGGAGACGATGCAGCCGTCATCGTCCAAACCACTGACCGCATTCGACCAGGCACGAAACGAATCCACCTTTGCCAGTGTTCGAATGATTGATCGTTCTCAATTGTCGCAATCATGCTGACTGGCCGCCCCTGTCGCGCCTCGGTCGACCGCCATGCTCAAAGCGCACTGAACCGCCCCGCCAATCCCCGCTCTGCAAACTGCTCAATAATGAAATCGACAAACGCCCGGGTCTTGCCCGGCAACAGTTTGTGCTCGGCGTAATAGATCGAGATATTGCCGTCATCGACATACCAGTCCGGCAAAACCCGCTGCAAGGTTCCGGCCTCCAGATAGCCCACGGCGAATGGCATGCTCACCAGCGCAATGCCGAGGCCTTGGGTCGCCGTGGCACAGGCGGCTTCCGAATCACTCATGGTCATGCGCGCCTTGAGGGTCAGCGGACTGTGTTGCTGAGTGCGGCTGGTCAATTGCCAGGAACGCACGCGCCCCGTCTGCGGCGAACGAATCAGAATGCCGTCGTGTTGCCCGAGATCGTCGGGTTCGACAATGGCTGCACGCTTGGCCAGGTAATCGGTGCTCGCCACCAACACCCGATGGGCCGGCGTCAGTTTGCGCGCCACCACGCCTTGAGGCAGTTCGAATCCGCCACCAATCGCCGCATCGAAACCCTGACCGATCAGATCCACCTGGCGGTTATCGAAATGCCAGTCAGGATTGATCGCCGGATAACGCCGCAAAAATTCCCCCAGCAACGGCACGATGTACAAACGTCCGAACACCGTGCCCATGCTGACCTTCAGCGTTCCGGCCGGACGTCCCTCGGCGCTGGCGAGGTTGGCCACCGCATTCTGGATGGTGTGCAGACTGGCGCTCACCTCACTCAGAAACAACTGACCGGCCTCGGTCAGCGTCAGGCTGCGGGTACTGCGTTGAAACAACCGCACGCCCAGCCGTGCTTCCAGCTTGGCCACGCTCTTGCCCACCGCCGCAGGCGTCAGGCTCAGGCGGCGCGCGGCTTCAGCGAAGCTGCCGACTTCGGCGCTGCGCACAAAGCATTCGATACTGCTGAAGGTTTCCATAGGCGCCACTATAAACTTTTGGTTTACACAGACTATCTCAATTGCGGTCTACTCAGAGGGTAATCCTCAATCGATACTAGGCTCCATCAACCCGGCATCTCGCCTGGGGACTTTGGAGAACGAAATGACTACGCAGAACCTCAGCGGCAAAGTGGCTTTGATCCAGGGCGGTTCCCGCGGCATCGGTGCCGCCATCGTCAAACGCCTGGCCGCGCAAGGAGCAACAGTAGCCTTTACCTATGTCAGCTCCACCGCCAAGGCTGAAGAGCTGCAAAACGGCATCATCGCTGACGGCGGCCAAGCCCTCGCTATCAAGGCCGACAGCGCCGACGCCGAAGCCATTCGCAATGCCGTGAATGCAACCGCAGAAGCTTTTGGTCGCCTGGATATCCTGGTCAATAACGCCGGCGTGCTGGCCGTGGCCCCGCTGGAGGATTTCACACTCGAAGACTTCGACCAGACCCTGGCCATCAACGTGCGCAGCGTGTTCATCGCCACTCAGGCCGCTGCCAGACACATGAGCGAAGGTGGTCGGATCATCAACATCGGCAGCACCAACGCCGATCGCATGCCCTTCGCCGGTGGCGGCCCGTATGCCATGAGCAAGTCGGCATTGGTCGGCCTGACCAAAGGCCTGGCCCGTGACCTCGGCCCGAAAGGCATCACCATCAACAACGTGCAACCCGGTCCGGTCGACACCGACATGAACCCGGCCAGCGGCGACTTCGCCGATAGCCTGATCCCGCTGATGGCGGTCGGTCGTTACGGCACGGTTGAAGAGATTGCCAGTTTCGTTGCCTACCTGGTGGGTCCTGAGGCGGGTTACATCACCGGCGCGAGCCTGACCATCGACGGTGGCTTTGGCGCGTGATGGTTTGAACAAGATGCAGATCCGGGAGCGGACCTTTCCGCTCCCACAGGGTCAACCTTTCAGGTGGCGATAACTCTGTACCGCAGCGCCGAACACCACCGCACCCGCCGCAATCGCCAGCCAGAACCCGCTTCTGGCGCCGAATGCATCGACCATCCAGCCCGAACCCGCCGCACCGATCGCCACGCCGATACTCAGCCCGGTGACCAGCCAGGTCAGGCCTTCGGTGAGCTTGGCCGGCGGCACGATCTGCTCCACCAGCGCCATGGCGACAATCAAGGTCGGGGCAAAAAACAGCCCGGCAACGAACACCGCCAATGACAAGCCGAGAATGTTTACCGCCAGCAACAGCGGCAACGTCGTCACCGCCGTGGCAACCCCGCCGTAAAGAAACAAACGCGGCAACGGCACTTTCGAACGCAACGCACCGAAGGCCAAACCAGCCATGCAGGAACCAATGGCGTACACCGACAGCACAATGCTCGCCGCCGCCGGTTGCCCCTGCTGTTGCGCGAAAGCCACGCTGACCACGTCCACCACGCCGACAATGGTGCCCATGGCGACCATCAACACCATCAGCAACTGGATTTCGGCGCTGCGGATGATCGACGCCGCATGATGTTTTTCATGGGGATGCACCGGCGGCTCAGTGCTGCGCTGCAATACAAATGCGGTGACGCCGATCGCCAGCATCAACAACGCGGCCAACGGCCCCGCCTCGGGAAACGCCACCACGCACAACCCCACCGACAACGGTGGCCCGACGATGAAGCAGACTTCGTCCAGCACCGACTCCAGGGCATAGGCGGTTTGCAGTTGCGGCTGACCGCGATACAACTCGGTCCAGCGCGCCCGCACCATCGCCGACATGCTCGGCATGCAGCCGGCTATCGCAGCGAACACAAACAAGGTCCAGTTCGGCGCCTGCAAGCGCGTACACAGCAACACCAGCAACAACGCCCCACCACCGATCAATGCCGACACCGGCAGAATCCGCCGCTGGCCAAAACGGTCCACCAGCCGCGATACCTGCGGCGCACAAAACGCCGTGGCCAACGCAAACGTCGCCGCCACCGCGCCGGCCAACCCGTAGCCACCCTGCAACTGCGAGAGCATGGTGATCAGGCCGATGCCCGTCATGGAAATCGGCATGCGCGCGATCATCCCGGCCAGCACGAAGGCCCTGGCGCCGGGGGCTTTGAACAATTCGCGATAGGGGTTGGCCATGGATGCAGCTCTCGTCAGTGGCCGTGCAAATTGCCATAAGGCGCAATGGCGCGAAAGCGTGGAATTGTTGGTTGAATGTGAAGCCCCTTTCACCAGCGCATTGGCCAGGATCTGGCCGCCCTTGCGGCACCCATCAAACTGAACTAGATTTTCCATCCACCACGCGTCACGTCTGAAGTTCACTAGCATTCTGGTCCGCAGTAACGTCCGGTAGCGAAGACACACAGGAGTCTTGCTATGGAAGAGTTACTGATTCTGGTCAGCCCAAAAGACCGCCAGACCGGCTTCGCCCCCAAGATGCAGGTCCATCAAAAAGGACTGCGTCACCGCGCCTTTTCCGTGTTTATTTTCGATCGCAACGCACGTCTGTTACTGCAACAGCGCGCACAGGGCAAATACCACTCGGCAGGCCTTTGGACCAACACCTGTTGTGGCCATCCGCGTCACGGTGAACGAACGCTTGCGGCAGCACAACGACGGTTGCATGAAGAAATGGGCCTGTCCTGCAAGCTGTTGAAGGTCTCGACGCTGCTCTATCACGAATCAGTCTCGAACCAGTTGATCGAGCACGAATACGACCATGTATTTGCTGGCATCTGCGATATCGATCCTGTTGCCAATCCTGAAGAAGCGCAGGATTGGTAATGGCTTGAGCTGTCGAAAATCCCCGATGTCCTCAACGCCACGCCGCAGATATTTACCGCGTGGTTTCACCGGATATTTGAACGGTTTGGCCTCGACGGCGTGCGACATTGGCAAGAGAGTGCCGTGAGCTTCACACCGAGCCGCCGGCCAAAGCCGCGCTGGCAAGTACCGCCGCTGTATTGCCCGATGCCTGTCAGAATCGATGATGCACTCGCCGCAGAAGTCGATGAACGGCTTATGAGCTGGATCGAAAAAACCGGTATTTTCGCTGGCCAGCAGCACAAGATCCGTTCCTCAGGATTCGGCAGGTTCGCCATGTTGTGCCATACCGACACCGACGATCCGGATCGTCTGCTGCTATCGGCCCAATGCATCGCCGCATTATTTGCCGTCGATGACTATTACTGCGATGACGAAAGCACCGGGTCGGTACCGGCACTCGTTGGCTCGCGTTTATCCATTGCACTCGCTGCACTTGAACCTGCACACCTGACCGAAGGTTTTCGCACTGATCTGGAAAAGGCACTGGACAGCGATCCCGTGCTGGTAGGCCTGCGCGCATACATGGGGCGGGTCGGCGAGTTCGCCACACCCGCGCAAATCGCCCGGGTCCGTCATGAAATCATCGCCATGTTCGTCACGATGACTGCCGAAGCTGCCTGGCGTATCAACGGCGTGACGCCTGCCCTCTGGGAATACCTGGCTCAGCGCCAGACCAACAGTTTTCTGCCCTGCATGTCGCTGATCGACATCATCGGTGGCTATGAGCTGCCGGCCAATGTTTATTGCGCTCCGGCCGTGCGGCGGGTCACGACGCTGGCCGCCAGCGCAACCATCATCGCCAACGATCTGTTTTCGGCGCCCAAGGAAAGCCTGGTTGAAGTAGGCGACTTCAATCTGCCGCGGCTGTTGATGGCGGAACAGGGCTGCTCAATCGAAAAAGCCATGCAGCTCAGCGCAACTATTCATGACGATGTGATGCGCCTGTATGAAAGCGCCGAACAAGCGCTGCTGACGGATCAAAACCCGCAACTGCAGCGTTATCTGGCAGGGGTGAAAAGTTGGGTGGCGGGCAGTCTGGAGTGGCATCGCCACAGTGGTCGATATCAGATCTGACGGGGACAGGCCTAGTGGCTTGGGTGAAGATGATTTCGGGCTCGGCATGAACTCTCACGGGTGCCCGCCAGTCAGCTGATTAAGTCCCAGGTTCCCGGAGTTTCGCGACAATGGCCGATCACCCCGAAAGCCAAAGCCCCATCGACGCCCACGGTATTATCGGCGACATGCGCAGTGCCGCATTGGTCAATGACAAGGGCAGCGTGGATTTTTTCTGCTGGCCGGAATTCGACAGCCCATCGATCTTCTGCGCCCTGCTGGACAGCCCCGAGGCCGGGATATTCCAGCTGTCCCCGGACTTGCCCGATGCCCGTCGCGAGCAAATCTACCTGCCGGACACCAACGTATTGCAAACCCGCTGGCTCAGCGATCGCGCCGTGGTCGAAGTCACCGACCTGCTGCCCATCGGTGACAGCGAGGACGACCTGCCGCTGCTCATGCGCCGGGTACGGGTGGTCAGCGGCAAGGCAACTTTTCATATGTGCTGCGCCGTGCGACACGACTATGCCCGCGCCACCACCCGCGCGCGTCTCGATAAAAAAACGGTGATTTTCGAAGCCACCGATCAACCTTCCCTGCGCCTCGCTGCGGATCAGGCGTTACACATAGCGGCCCATGCGGCCGTCGCCGAATTCACCCTCGAACAGGACCAGACCGCCGAATTCCTGCTCGGCGCCGTCGACGATCCGCGCTTCAAGGAAGGCGCTACGCAACTTTGCCTGCAACGTACCTTGAAGTTCTGGCGCGACTGGATCGGCCAGTCCAACTACCGCGGTCGCTGGCGGGAAATGGTCAACCGTTCAGCCCTGGCGATGAAACTGCTGACCTCGCGCAAACATGGCGCCATCCTCGCCGCTGCAACCTTCGGCCTACCGGAAACCACGGGCGGCGAACGCAACTGGGACTATCGCTACACCTGGATCCGTGATGCCTCCTTCACCGTGTATGCCTTCATGCGTTTGGGTTTCGTCGAAGAGGCCAACGCCTACATGCGCTGGTTGCGCGGACGGGTCAGTGACTGCCACGGCCAGCCGATGAAACTCAATATTCTGTATGGCATCGATGGTCGTCAGGAGCTGCCGGAAATCGAACTCACGCACCTGTCCGGTCATGGCGGGGCGACACCGGTGCGCATCGGCAACCTGGCCTACGCCCAGGTACAACTCGACATCTTCGGCGAGCTGATGGATGCGGTGTACCTCGTCAACAAGTACGGCGAAGCCATTTCCCACGAAGGCTGGAAGCACGCTGTGGAAGTGGTCGATCAGGTTTGCGAAACATGGAACCAGGAAGACGTCGGCATCTGGGAAATGCGCGGCGAGCAACATCACTTTCTGCATTCGCGTCTGATGTGCTGGGTGGCGCTGGACCGGGCGATCCGTCTCGCCTCGAAACGTTCGCTGCCGGCCCCGTTCGCCCGTTGGGACCAAACCCGCCAAGCCATTTACGCCGACATTTGGGACAACTTCTGGAGCGAAGAGCACGGGCATTTCGTCCAGCACATCGGCGGCACCGGCCTCGACGGATCAATGCTGCTGATGCCGTTGGTGCGCTTCGTCAGCGCCAAGGACCCACGCTGGCTGGCGACCCTCGACGCCATCGAAAAAAACCTGGTGCGCGACGGCATGGTTTACCGCTATCACAACGAACACACCCACATCGATGGCCTGCCGGGCACAGAAGGCGCGTTCGCTGCCTGTTCCTTTTGGTACGTTGAATGCCTGGCCCGCGCCGGACGCTTGGAAAAGGCCCATCTGGAGTTCGAGCAACTGCAGCGTTATGCCAACCCGTTGGGACTGTACGCCGAAGAGTTCGACAGCCACGGGCGGCACATGGGCAATACGCCGCAAGCGCTAACGCACCTGGCATTGATCAGCGCTGCGTGTTTTCTCGATCGAAAATTGAGTGGCGAGAAGAGTTTTTGGCAACCTTGAACGGGGTGTTGAACCGGCGGTCAATGGACGCTTCGCCTCAGGTTTGTCGAATGCCCATGCCCTACACTTTTTAAACGAAATCGCTGGAAATACCCTGTTGCCAGCCGCAACAACCCCACCTAACATTCCGAATCAGCGGGTACAGCGGAGCTGTCCAACATCCCCGAATTCAAGGAACCAGAATGTCCCAACGCATCCATCGCAGCATCGACCTGCCCCTTCGAACCGGCCTCAATCGCGACCAACTGTGGGACGCCTCCGACAAGGGCCTGATCAAATGCTGGGAAGTCGGCCGCCAGCGAGCCGCCCGCTTCCCCGACCTGGCCCAACAATGCCTCGCCGGCGAACTGCCGGTGCTGGGCTGGAAAGGTGGCGTCAGCCGCAGCCTGAAAAAACTCGAAAAATACGGTTCACTCAAATACCTCGCGCAGTGGCAGGGCTTGCGTGGGGAAGATCTGGATGTGGATTTGGGCGAAGAGCGGACGTTGACCTGCTCACGTACGAAAATGGTGGTGACGTTTACGCCGGATCGGGCGAAGTATTTCAATCAGGTGACGGAAGTGGAAACAGGCGACTAGACACTGACCGAGAACCGCTCACGATAAGCCTGCGGCGTAACCCCCATCGCCCGCAGAAAACTGCGGCGCAAGGTTTCTTCGCTGCCGAACCCGCATTGTGCGGCGACCCGTTTGACCGGTACGCCGGTATCGCTGAGCAATCGGCGCGCGGTTTCGACCCGGATCAGTTCAATGGCCCGGGCCGGGGTCTGGCCGGTCTCGGCGCGGTAATGACGGACGAAGCTGCGCTCGCTCATGCCCGCCTGGAGTGCCAGAGTGGGAATGCCAAGATCTTTGCCGAGGTTTTCGCTGATCCAGGCATGAAGTTCGTCGAATCGGCTGTCTTCTTTCTGCAGGGACAGGGTCACGCTGAATTGCGATTGGCCACCGGGGCGCTTGAGAAAGACCACCAATTGCCGGGCAACTTCCAGGGCCATGTTACGGCCCAGGTCGGCTTCCACCATTGCCAATGCCAGATCGATGCCGGCGGTCACCCCGGCCGAGGTCCAGACCGGGCCGTCGTTGATGAAAATAGGGTTGGGTTCGACCTGGAGTTTGGGATGCTGCTGCGCCAATTGCTCGCAGCGAGTCCAGTGCGTGACCACCCGCCGGCCATCGAGCCAACCGCTGGCCGCCAGCAGAAACGCCCCGGTGCACACCGACGCCACCCGCCGGCACCCCGTCGCGTGCTCACGCACCCAGGCCACCAGCGGCTCGTCTTTCGCCGCCGCGTAAACGCCCCAGCCACCGGCAATGATCAAAGTGTCGCTGCCCTGATCCGGCAGCGGCTCTGCCAACAGCGCCAACCCCGCCGACGACATCACCGCCCCGCCGCCGCTGGCAATCACCGACGGCGCATAGGGTGGCAGCAAACCTTGCAGGCGGGCAATGTCGTTGGCCGAGGCGAACACCTGCAATGGCCCGGTGACGTCGAGCAGTTGCACGTTGGCAAAGGCCAGCACATGAATGGTTTTCGGGATGTTCGGCATGTTTGGCATGTTTGGCGT
>NZ_RCNW01000358.1:0-2071 GCF_004307605.1 Pseudomonas sp. Sample_24 | reverse complement strand
CGCGAGGCGCTGCTGCAGCGCCAGCGTGCATTCCAGGAAGCGCCGGGCCTGGTGGCCGATGGCCGGGACATGGGAACGGTGGTTTTTCCGGACGCGCCGCTGAAGATTTTCCTGACCGCCAGTGCCGAGGAGCGTGCGCGCCGTCGATACTTGCAGTTGAAGGGCAAAGTCGATGGTGTTAGTCTGTCGAGTCTGCTAGATGAGATACGTGCACGCGATGAGCGTGACACCCAGCGAGCGGTAGCCCCGCTCAAGCCGGCGGCTGACGCCATACAGCTGGATTCCACGGAATTGTCCATCGATCAGGTGCTGGAACGCATCATGAGCGAGATCGCCATTCGCGATATCGCCGGGTGACCAAGAAGGCCGCAGGGGACCAGTCATAGTCCTGGGGCGCTTCTTCTAAATGAAACTAACCCACACCGTCTGGGGTGTGGAGATGGGCGTATTCTTCGCCCTCATCAACAGGAATTAAAATGAGCGAAAGCTTTGCGGAACTCTTTGAAGAAAGCCTAAAAACCCTGAACCTTCAGGCAGGCTCCATCATCACCGGTGTTATCGTTGATATCGATTACCAAGCTCGCTGGGTAACCGTTCACGCTGGCCTGAAGTCTGAAGCACTCATCCCGCTTGAGCAGTTCTACAACGACGCTGGCGACCTGACTATCAACGTCGGTGACGAAGTTCACGTTGCGCTGGACTCGGTTGAAGACGGCTTTGGTGAAACCAAGCTGTCCCGTGAAAAAGCCAAGCGCGCTGAATGCTGGATTGTTCTGGAAGCTGCCTTCGCAGCCGAAGAAGTGGTCAAGGGCGTTATCAACGGTAAGGTTAAAGGCGGCTTCACTGTCGACGTTAACGGCATCCGTGCGTTCCTGCCAGGTTCTCTGGTTGACGTCCGTCCAGTGCGCGACACCACGCACCTGGAAGGCAAAGAGCTGGAATTCAAGGTCATCAAGCTGGACCAGAAGCGCAACAACGTTGTCGTTTCCCGTCGCAGCGTCCTGGAAGCCGAGAACTCCGCCGAGCGCGAAGCTCTGCTGGAATCCCTGCAGGAAGGCCAACAAGTCAAAGGTATCGTCAAGAACCTCACCGATTACGGCGCATTCGTCGATCTGGGTGGCGTCGATGGCCTGCTGCACATTACCGACATGGCTTGGAAGCGCATCAAGCATCCTTCCGAAATCGTCAACGTTGGCGACGAGATCGATGTCAAGGTTCTGAAGTACGATCGCGAGCGCAATCGTGTTTCCCTGGGCCTGAAGCAACTGGGCGAAGATCCATGGGTTGCTATCAAAGCCCGTTACCCAGAAAGCACTCGCGTTACCGCTCGTGTAACCAACCTGACCGACTACGGCTGCTTCGCTGAGCTGGAAGAAGGCGTTGAAGGTCTGGTACACGTTTCCGAAATGGACTGGACCAACAAGAACATCCACCCTTCGAAAGTCGTACAAGTCGGCGACGAAGTGGAAGTCATGGTTCTGGACATCGACGAAGAGCGTCGTCGTATCTCCCTGGGCATCAAGCAGTGCAAATCTAACCCATGGGAAGATTTCTCTGGCCAGTTCAACAAGGGCGATAAAATCTCCGGCACCATCAAGTCGATCACCGATTTCGGTATCTTCATTGGTCTGGACGGCGGCATCGACGGTCTGGTTCACCTGTCCGACATCTCCTGGAACGAAGTGGGCGAAGAAGCCGTACGCCGTTTCAAGAAGGGCGACGAGCTGGACACCGTTATCCTGTCGGTTGACCCAGAGCGTGAGCGCATCTCCCTGGGCATCAAGCAACTGGAAAGCGATCCGTTCTCCGAGTACGTTCAAGAGAACGACAAAGGCGCAATCGTTAAGGGCATCGTGAAAGAAGTTGACGCTAAAGGCGCCATCATCACCCTGGCCGACGATATCGAAGCGACTCTGAAAGCCTCCGAAATCAGCCGTGACCGCGTTGAAGACGCGCGCAACGTTCTGAAAGAAGGCCAGGAAGTAGAAGCCAAGATCATCAGCGTTGATCGCAAGAGCCGCGTAATCCAGCTCTCGATCAAGTCGAAAGACGATGCTGAAGAGAAAGAAGC
>NZ_RCNW01000065.1:0-15111 GCF_004307605.1 Pseudomonas sp. Sample_24 | reverse complement strand
AACGACTTCCTCTCAGGGAAAGTACTGATCGTGCTCATTGTCGGGCTCGGTAGCTACTTCACGATTCGCTCGCGTTTCGTTCAACTGCGTCACTTCTTCCACATGTTCGCGGTGTTCCGCGACAGCCTCAAAAGCAGCGCCGGGCAACTCAGTTCGTTCCAGGCCCTGATGCTCAGCCTCGCCGGCCGCGTCGGTGCGGGCAACATTGCCGGTGTCGGTATCGCTGTGACACTCGGCGGCCCAGGCGCGGTGTTCTGGATGTGGGTGACCGCACTGGTCGGCATGTCCAGCAGCTTCTTCGAATGCTCCCTGGGCCAGCTCTACAAGCGCTGCGACTCGGAAGGTCAGTTCCGTGGCGGCCCGTCCTATTACATTCAGCACGGTCTGCAAAAACGCTGGCTCGGCATGTTGATGGCTTTCCTGTTGCTGGTGACCTTCGGGTTCGCCTTCAACGGCTTGCAAGCCCACGCCGTGACTCACTCGCTGAACAACGCATTCGGCCTCGACACGACTTACACCGGCCTGGGCCTGGCCGTGCTGCTGGGCCTGGTGTTCATCGGCGGGATCAAGCGCATCGCCAAGGTCGCCGACCTGCTGGTGCCGGTGAAAACCCTGGTCTACATCGGCGTGACCATTTACGTGATAGTGCTGCAATTCGACCAGGTGCCGGGCATGCTGATGACCATCGTCAAGAGCGCCTTCGGTCTGGACCAGGCCTTTGGTGGACTGGTGGGCAGCGCCATTATCATGGGCGTCAAACGCGGCGTGTTCGCCAACGAAGCGGGCCTGGGCAGTGCGCCTAACGTGGCAGCGGTGGCAGCGGTCGAGCACCCGGTGGCGCAAGGCGTGGTTCAAGCGTTCAGTGTGTTCCTCGATACCTTCGTGATCTGCACCTGCACGGCGTTGCTGATCCTGCTCTCGGGCTTCTACACCCCGGGCTTCGAAGGCGACGGCATTGCCCTGACCCAGAACTCCCTGGCAGCAGTGGTCGGTGACTGGGGCCGGATGTTCATTTCCGTGGCGCTGGCGTTGTTCGTGTTCACCTCGATCCTCTACAACTACTACCTGGGCGAAAACAACCTGCGCTTTTTGATCGGTGAAAACCGCAAGGCGTTGATGGGTTATCGAGCGCTGGTACTGGTGCTGATTTTCTGGGGCGCCATCGAAAACCTCGGCACCGTGTTCGCCTTCGCCGACATCACCATGACCCTGCTCGCTTTCGTCAACCTGATCGCGCTGGCCCTGTTGTTCAAGGTCGGCATGCGCATCCTGCGTGACTACGATGACCAGCGCGCCGCCGGGATCAAGACGCCGGTGTTCGATTCGAGCAAGTTCCCGGATCTGGATCTGGATCGTCAGGCCTGGCCGGCGAATCCACCGGCCGCCGTTCAGAACCAGGCTGAGCCGCAAGGTGTGACCGCAGCGCAACGCTGATCGGTTAAAGTGCGAAATCCCCTGTAGGAGCCGGCTTGCTGGCTCCTACAGGACATCATCGTTCTCGGAGCAGCTCCATGAATTCGTCGACCTATCCTGCCGCCCAGCACGTCATGGTGCTCTATACCGGCGGCACCATCGGCATGCAGGCGAGCGCCAACGGCCTGGCCCCGGCGTCCGGTTTCGAAGCGCGGATGCGCGAATACCTGCACAGCCAGCCTGATCTCGTCGTACCGCAATGGCGCTTTCGCGAGATGTCGCCGCTGATCGACAGTGCCAACATGACCCCCGCGTATTGGCAGCAACTGCGTGAAGCGGTGGTCGATGCGGTGGATGTCCAGGGCTGCGACAGCGTGCTGATCCTGCATGGCACCGATACCCTGGCCTACAGCGCCGCTGCCATGAGCTTTCAGTTGCTCGGCCTGAAGGCTCGCGTGGTGTTCACCGGTTCCATGTTGCCGGCCGGCGTAAAGGACAGCGATGCCTGGGAAAACCTCAGCGGTGCGCTGGTTGCCTTGGGCCAAGGCCTGGCGCCGGGCGTGCAACTGTACTTCCACGGCGAACTGCTGGCCCCGACCCGTTGCGCCAAGGTGCGCAGTTTCGGCCGGCATCCATTCAAGCGCCTGGAGCGCCAGGGTGGCGGCGTGAAAGCGGTTTCGATCCCGGCGTCGTTGAACTACAACCAGCCCCGACAATTGGCGAATGTCGCGGTGCTGCCATTGTTTCCCGGCATCAGCGCCGGGATTCTCGACGGCCTGCTCGACAGCGGCATTCAAGGCCTGGTGCTGGAGTGCTACGGCAGCGGCACGGGGCCGAGCGACAACCCGGCGTTCCTCGCCAGCCTGGAGCGGGCGCGGGATAAAGGCGTTGTCGTTGTCGCCGTGACTCAGTGCCATGAAGGTGGCGTGGAGCTGGATGTGTATGAGGCTGGCAGTCGCTTGCGCGGTGTGGGCGTGCTGTCGGGTGGCGGCATGACCCGTGAGGCGGCGTTCGGCAAGTTGCATGGGCTGTTGAGCGCCGGGCTCGATACCGCCGAGGTGCGCCGCCTGGTAGAACTGGACCTCTGCGGCGAGTTGATCTGACCCGCTCCACAAGAATCTGTAGGAGCGAAGCTTGCCCGCGAACGCGGCCTCAAGTACGCCAAAAGCTTCGCGGGCAAGCCTCGCTCCTACGGGTTGGTTATTTGCGACACGCAACACGTTGAAGCAGGCATGCAACTTGCTGCGTTCCAGCCATCCCAAGGCTGGAACCTCCCATGCTCCACTCCCACCTCACCACCCTCAATGCCGTCTCGCTGATCCTCAACGTCTTCAAGGCCGAAGGTTTGTCCAGCGAGGCGCTGCTGGCCGGCAGCGGCATCAGTGCGGCGGACCTGCACCGGGCTGACACGCGCATCACCACCAATCAGGAAATGCAGGTCTGCGCCAACGCCGTTGCGCTCAAGCGTGACATCGGCCTGGAACTGGGGCGGCGAATGCATGTTTCCTGCTACGGCATGCTTGGTTACGCCCTGCTCACGAGTGCCACCTTCGGTGACGCTTTACGGTTGGCGATGCGGTATCCGGCGTTGCTGGGAACACTTTTCGAATTGAGCCTGGAAGACGATGGCGAGCGTATCTGGTTCGTCGCGGCCGACTACCGTGAGAGCCCGGCGATGGCCGTGTTCAACGCGGAGTTTTGCCTGGTGTCGTTGAAAGTCACCTGCGACGATCTGCTCGGGCATTCACTGCCGTTGCTGGCTGCACGCTTCGAACATGCCGCGCCCGACTATGAATCGACCTACGCCGAACATTTCAATTGCCCGCTGCTCTTTGGGGCGCGGGACAACGCCTTTGCCTTCGACAAGCGCTGGCTCGACCAGCCATTGCCGCTGGCCGATGCCATCACCCACCAGGCCATGGCCGAACGTTGCCGCAAGCAGAACCTCGAATTCACGGGGCGCCAGGCCTGGTTAGGGCGGATTCGGCAGTTGCTCCGAGCGCAATTGAACGCCGCGCCAGGGCTTGAAGGGCTGGCCGAGCAGATGAATTGTTCGGCGCGCACCTTGCGTCGGCATCTGAAAGATCTGGGATGCAGTTATCAGGAACTGCTCGACGAACTGCGCTTTGAGCAGGCCAAACAAATGCTGTGCGAGGATCAACTGCCGATCTATCAAATCGCCGAGGCCCTGGGGTTCAGCGAGACCGCCAGTTTTCGTCATGCGTTTGTGCGTTGGAGCGGTGTGGCGCCGAGCCAGTTCCGGCCCTGATACTCGCTCCTACGGGTTTTGCAGCGTTATTCGAGAGGCGAATTTCGGTCAAATGTTTTGGCCACATCGATCCCCTTTTGGCCTTTCCTGCCGTTCTCCTGAATCGTCTGCGCCGCAAGACTGTGCTCAACCGAACCAGCCCTGCGGAGAACAACAAATGCTGACGATCTACTCAGACGATCACCACCTGCACCATGGCCGCTGCGAATTGATAGACGGGCAACTCAAGCCCTGCTTCGAAATGCCATCGCGGGCCGACCACGTGCTTTCCAGAGTGCAAAAGCAGAATCTCGGCCCAGTGGAGGCGCCGAAGGATTTCGGCCTCGAACCGATCGCGCGTATCCACAGCCGCGATTATCTCGACTTTTTCAAAGGCGCCTGGGCACGCTGGACCGAGTTCAACACCGACGGTGACTTGCTGCCCTACACCTGGCCGGCGCGCACGCTGCGTCGTGTCAAACCCACGAGCCTGCATGGCGAACTGGGTTACTACAGTTTCGATGGCGGCGCCCCGATCACCGCCGGCACCTGGCAGGCAGCGTACAGTGCAGCGCAAGTTGCGCTCACGGCCCAAGCCGAAATCCAGCGCGGCGCGCGCAGTGCCTTCGCCCTCTGCCGCCCACCAGGACACCACGCTGCCGGCGACTTGATGGGGGGTTATTGCTACCTCAACAACGCGGCCATCGCTGCCCAGGCATTCCTCGATCAGGGCCACAAAAAGGTCGCGATCCTCGACGTCGACTACCACCACGGCAATGGCACTCAATCGATTTTCTACGAGCGCAGCGATGTGCTGTTCACTTCGATCCATGGTCACCCGGAAGCCGAGTTTCCATTCTTCCTCGGCTATGAAGACGAATTGGGTGAAGGCGCCGGTGAAGGTTTCAACTTCAACTATCCGTTGCCTGCCGGCAGCGGCTGGGACACCTGGAGTGCAGCGTTGGAACACGCTTGCAAAGAGATCCAAAGCTATGGCGCCGACATCGTTGTCGTGTCCCTGGGCGTCGACACGTTCAAGGACGACCCGATCTCGCAGTTCAAGCTCGACAGTCCGGATTACCTGGCCATGGGCAAGCGCATCGCAAAGCTAGGCGTACCGACGCTGTTCGTGATGGAAGGCGGGTACGCAGTCGAAGAAATCGGTATCAACGCCGTGAACGTTCTCGAAGGTTTTGAAAGCGCTTGCTGAGGAAATACAAGCATGAAGAGTCTCAAGCGTTTTATCGTCCCTGCGCTTTGCGCCACGGTACTGAGCGGTGCCGCACAGGCCGAAGAACGAACGTTGCGTGTCTACAACTGGTTCGACTACATCACGCCCAAAGCCCTGGAAGACTTCAAGGCACAGAACGCGCAGACCAAACTGGTCTACGACATCTTCGATACCAACGAAGCGCTGGAAGCCAAACTGCTGACCGGCAACTCCGGCTACGACGTGGTGGTGCCGTCCAATGTGTTCCTCGCCAAGCAAATTGAAGCGGGCGTATTCCAGCCTCTGGACCGCAGCAAATTGCCGAACTGGAACCACCTCGATCCCAAGCTGATGAAGCTGATCGAAGCCAATGACCCGGGCAACAAATTTGCCGTACCCTACATGTACGGCACGATCCTGATCGGCTTCAACCCGGACAAGGTCAAGGCCGTGCTGGGTGACAACGCTCCCGTGGACAGCTGGGACCTGATCTTCAAGGAAGAAAACATCAGCAAGCTCAAGCAGTGCGGCGTCGCCCTGCTCGACTCGCCCTCGGAGATCCTGCCTCTGGCCCTGCAACACCTCGGCCTCGATCCCAACAGCAAAAAGCCTGCGGACTACGCCAAGGCTGAATCACTGCTGATGAAAATCCGTCCGTACGTCACTTACTTCCACTCTTCCAAGTACATGGCCGACATCGCCAACGGCGACATCTGCGTCGCGGTCGGTTACTCCGGCAGCTTCTCCCAGGCGGCCAACCGCGCCAAGGAAGCCAAAAACGGTGTGACCGTCGACATGCGCCTGCCGAAGGAAGGCGCGCCGATCTGGTTCGACATGCTTGCCATTCCCAAGGGCGCGAAGAACCCGGAAGACGCCTACACCTTCATCAACTACTTGCTGCAACCTCAGGTGATCGCGCCGGTGAGCGATTTCGTCGGTTACCCGAACCCGAACAAGGACGCCACGGAAATGGTCGACCCGGCCATCCGCAACAACCCGAACCTGTATCCGACCGACACGGCGATGAGCACGCTCTACACCCTGCAACCGCTGCCGCGTGATGCCGAACGCGCGCGCACCCGGGCGTGGACCAAGATCAAATCCGGAACCTGAACGAGCCAGTGTTTGCGCGCCAGTGAAGACCCGCTTATGGCGTAATGCTGTTCACTTAAGAGAACGCTGGCATCCTGTGGCGAGGGAGCTTGCTCCCGCTGGAGCGCGGAGCGGTCCTGAAAGGGACTGCTGCGCATCGAGAGCAAGCTCCCTCGCCACGGGTGTTCGTCCTTAGGTGAACAGCATTACGCTTATGGCGGGTCTTTTTTTCCGGACGATATTTAAGTACCGCACGCCCCATCCCACCCCACGTTACCTTCCGAACCTGAGCGGCGCGTTGACGCGCACGTCCCAGTCCCTCAGCAAGGAACGCACATGGCCTCTACCGAAACGAATGCTGTCGAGCCTGATCAGGCCTCCAGCGACCCAAGTGATCTGCTCACCCAACTGGTCACCGGCCCCTCTATCAGGGAGGTCGCCACCCGTATTCTTCGAGACGATCTGAAAAAGCTGTATCCACAGTTGAACATCGACCCCGCAATGGCGATGGTCGTTACACCGAGCTGGAAAATCGCCGCCGGGGCCGTCCGGCCCGGAACCCTGCGATTCGAGTCACTGACGGATGCGCTGTTGCGGCACGCCGGTTCAGGCGAGTCTGTGACCTACCTCGACGGCGAGCATTACCTGAGCCTCAATCCCAGAACGAAAACGCCCATCCACCTACCGGTCAGGATCGATGCCATAGGGCGTCTGATCAATAAACTGTCGCCCGTGCTGTTGGTGGCCTATCAGGAACAACAACTCGAATACTGGGACCAGACCACTCAAGGCTCCACTTTGCGTTGGAAAGCGTTGTCGCAGTCACTGCGGCAGGTCTGGAATGTACAAAAGGTGGAAGGCTGGGATGCGCATCAGCTGGCGATCGCGCGCAATGTTTTCGACTATCCCGATGCGAAAACACGCACTGACCACGACACCTACAAGATTCGGGTTTGCCTGATCGACCTCGACCGGCTCGATGGCACCGTATCCAGCCATCTCAATCGTACGGATCTGACCGTCGTGATCGGCACCGTCGAGACACGCACAATCATCCTGACCCACTCCATCGCTTCGGGGTTCGGGACCTATGAGTCGCTGGAAAAACTCGGCGAGGATTTGCCGAAGTATGTTGAAAAAATGCCACCCGAAGCCAAGCTTCAATGGCGCCTGTTCGAACCCTCCGGGAATTTTTTTGATCATCAGGCCGTCGCGCTGATTGCCCTGCAAACTGATGCGATTGCCGGCCTGGAGTTTGGACAACGGGACAGCAAACCGGTGTTCACGACGCCTGCCCGTGCCGCAGCGCAGGTGAGCGGTACAACTCAGACCGAACAGGTTTCGCACTTCGTAAAGGTGCAGCGTCTGATCCCCGAATGGCTGAACAACGCTTCGCCATTCGATCTCGGTTGCTACAGTCGACACCTGTTCGATCTGGCATTGCTGCAACTGCGCAACAGCGGAAAATCCTTCGACGACGATATTGCTCCGATCAAGACATTCGCACTGGATGCCCTTCGAGCCCACATGCTCAAAAGCCACAGTGACGTTGCCGGCATGAAGCTTGAGAACATTGAGATCGTTATCGAGAGTCAAGTGGTCTGGGGGGCATTCACGGCCCCTGGCATGAGCCAGACCAATCGCCTGGACCTTGCCGAGCTGGCACTCGAAAACCTCATCGCCCTTCCGCTGGGCAACCAGTCGGTGCGATACAAGGACGGCACAGCAGTGCCGACCTGGATGACGCCCGACTATGTCAAGACGGCCATCAGCGCCGTCGATATCGGTGCGACCTACCCCGCACAGGTCAAGAGCAAGCTGTTGGATGACCCGCTTGAATCGCTGCGCCGTCAACGCCTCTACGCCAGTAACCTGCGTATTCAGCTGGCGCTACAAGCATTGCAAAGCAAAATTCTTGGCGAACATGGCATTGACGAAAAGGGCTATCGCTACATCGTGGCGGCAATGAATGTGCTGAAGGCCGACCGCTGGGTCGACGGGCATGAGATCGTCATCCGTCCGCTGGCGTTCATCACCGGCCAGGATAAAAACAAAACCCCTGATGAAGTCACCAACATGTTTGTGATCGGGCCGCGGGACATGGCCAATGGGCCTTGCATTCTCTATCGCCCACTGCTTGCACAAGCGTTGACTCAGTACCCCTCGGCCGCCAACCTGCTGTATGCGATCAAACACGACAAGGAGCTTCGCGAATCTACCCTGGCATGGTTGGCGGACGATGTTCGGTTCAATTATTCGCAGTATGTCTTCCCGGGTGAATTGCCTTCGGTCTGGACGGTGTCACAACTGTTGGCCGACCCGACCATTTCCCTGCGGATGAGCGGACCGGTGTCGCTCGGGCAAAAAGTGATCGAGCACGACCGCCTGATGAAACTGTTCAAGGCCAACGCCAATGCGCTGATCATGAAGAGCGAGCGGGATTCGGTATCCAACGCCGAAAGCCGCTGGGCCAGCTTCAAACAACGCGCCTGGATGATCTTCAGCGCCGTGTTGCCTTTTCTCGGTCGAACCGCCGGAACGGCTGCGTGGATCTGGCAGATTCTGGACGATCTGCAAGAAGGCATTGATGCCCGGGAAAACCAGGATACGCCAGCACAATGGTCCGCCCTGACCGACTTGTTCCTGACCCTGGGCATGGTGCTGGCTCATCAGGCGACCGCCCGACGCCAACCGGCGCGCGCGCGCCCTGCGAAGACCGAAACAGCCGTTATTGGCGGCGCGCAGAAAAACCCTCCGCCGCAGACCCCGGCCAGCATCCAGTTACCTGATATTGAGGATGATTATCTACCGGCCGAACACCAGACCTCACTCCACCCCGCGACCGTACTCAATAGCAACAGCGCAGGGCTGGGGCCAACCCTGGACCGGTACAAAATCCCCAAACCGCCGGGGCTGGGAGCGGTCAGCACCGAAGGCTGGCACAAACACCTTTATGAACATCAGTCCAAATACTATGCCCCGGTAGGCGAACGATGGTTCGAAGTCTTCCTGAACGACGATGAAATCGTTCAAATCGTTGATACCCGCAAACAACCTTCCATCACCGGCCCTTTGTTGATCAACAATTCCAGAGGCGATTGGGTCATCGATATCAGGCTGCGACTGCGTGGCGGTGGCAAGAAAAGCAGGCTCAAGGCATTGCAAAAAGCCAACGCCACCAAAATCACCGAGATCAAGGCTCACCTGGCGGTTTTCGATGCGCAGATGGCGTCCAAACGCCAAAGTATTACCGATGCCTACAACACCATGAAAAAGGCTTCCGCAGATGCAAGGGATGCAGCTAAACAAACATTTCTCGACAAACTCGAGGAGCGCATCGGTGAATATGAAATCACCATCGAGAAACTCAAATCACTCAACCTGGTCGAGGATGTGCGTAACTATCGTGACGCGATGATCGAGATGCTGGGTACTCAACTGTTTTTCAACCAGACCTGGATCGACGAGAAATACCCGGCGTTCGTCGATGCCCTGAAGTTGACCCTGGAACATCTCGATGCCAAAGAAGACAGTGCCCAATCGCCTCCCGCCGGGACGTTTGAAAACATGTCGGACCTGACCCAAGGCGTTATCGAGAAGGTCGAGTTCGCTCAGTTGCGCTTCAAGGAATTGACGCGCCTGGGCAAGAAAGCCGAGCAGCTGTCCCTTGAGTATCAAAAGAAACTGCCAAAATTCGACCTTCCGGACCTCAAGTCCCTTCAGATCACGCTGGCTCGCGAGGTGTGCGTCAAATCTGGCGAAACGGCCGAACTGTCCAGTGCCAAAGCATCCCTCGAGCAGATTGTCGAAGACGCCGACCTGACGGTGAACAGTGCAATGGAGTTGATGGGTGATGCGCAGCTGTTGCGCACGGATGAACGGATTGAGGCCTTGAACAACCTGATCGACCAGTTCGCCGCTATCGAACAACGCCTCAAGAGCTTCTCTACAGCCAACCAGGAGCAGATCGTGCAAACGCAATTTACGCGATTGCAGGGTCGTATCGACGAGTTCAATCAGCAGACCGTCGGGCATCTGGCGGACCTGCTGCGCGAACAGCAACTCCTGGAGCCTGTACCCGGCCCGTCACGCACCACATCGACGTCAAACAAAAGGGTCATCACAACGCGCTTCAAAGGTACGGTGATCGGCCAGACCCGCAAAACCGCGCCCGGTCACATGGTCCTTGTGGATGTCACCGCGCCGGTGACCGGCAAAGTGATCGCCACCTTCCATGAAAAGACCCCCGGGGTCTGGGTCGAACGTTTGACGATGAAACCGCAGGCGCCGAAAACGCGCCTGCCTGATCCGGGGGCACGCATAAAGGCGGGTAAAGCATTGCTGGATGCGCTGCCCGCCTTTATTCAACGAACCGAAGCAGACTCAAAACAATCCTGGCAGCTCCCGGTGGAAATAGAGGAAGCATTCCACCAACAAGCTTCTCGCCTTGAAGAAGCCACCAAGGCGATCAACGCAGCGCTCATGCAAAGCAATACCACGCAAGATCATACAAACGAGGCGCAATCGGTACTGACGCAACTGGCCACGCAAACCGCGCTACTGTATGTCGAAGGCCATAGGTTGCGGCTTGAAATGACCAAACGGCAACCGCCCACCGCTGCACGCGTCGAATGGCTACACAGCAAAGGCGAAGTCGACATCGTGCCGGTGGGAGACCGACGTCGACTCAAAGGGCAGCGCCGGGACTATCTGCAGGAATACGAAGTGCGTGACGCCACCTCCGCAAATGCGCTTTGGTATGCCCACTTTCACTACGCCCAGCTCAAGGACGACGTCCAGTCCTACACCGCAGCGCATCTGAAAACCCGCGAGCAACGGCTGCTGGGTCGTGTCGATATCGGGGCCAGCACCAGCAACCAGGACGCAATCGAAATCTATCGCAGCAGGATCAGCCCTCAGTTGGCCCGATCGCTATTCTTCGCCAAGACATCCACCTCCACCTGATCGCTGCTGCAGACTCACCTGTCGGTGGGTCCTTTCAAACGCTGTCGCCTGCCTGCCTCCATCTCATCGGGCTGTGATGCCCGTATCGCAGGCTGGCGGCCGCCCCCATGCCGGTCAAAAAGGAAAATGACCATGACCCGAGAATCCACAAGCACCTCCGCAAACAACGCAACACTGTTGCTGGACAGAAGCAAGCTGGTCAGCCTGACCAATCAGGGGCCTTCCCTCGACGATGCCAGCTCGCAGGTGCTGAGCGAAGCACTGAAAAAACTTTATCCGCTGCTCGACATCGACCCGGACCAGACACTGATTGTGACGCCGCAATGGCGCATGACCAATGGAACGCTGAGTGCCGCCTCCCCCTCCGTGGAAACATTGACCCATGCGCTGGTACGTTTGAGCTGGAGCGCAGGTGTCGCCAATTTCATCGAGGGTGAGCATTTCCTGACGCACAGCCCACTGACCAGCGACCCCGTTCATCTTGCTGTCAGTGTCGAAGACATTGCCCAACTGCTCAACGACCACGCCGCCCTGTTGATGGTCGAGTTTCAACAGCGCGCACTGGCGTTCTGGAATGAAACAGTCAGCGACCAACCGCGATGGCATGGACTCTGCGAGACACTGAAAAACGCATTTGATGTCCAACAGGTAAAGGGCTGGAATGTCGATCAATGTACGGTGGCCCGTGCGGTGTACAACTATCCGGACAAAACCGAACGAGCTCGGAAAAATACTGAAATTCCCGGTATCAAAGCCTGCCTGATCGACGTGGACAACAACGAAGGCGTTCATCTAATGCTCGGCGGTGCGATTGCACTGCAGGCCACTTACAGACAGCGTGAACAGATCATGCTGTACACAGTGGAAAGCGGTTACGAAGCCTTCGATTCTCTGGAGCAACTGGGCGCGACGCTGCCTGGCCGGATCGACATCGACCTGGCAGGGCGCACGCTGAAGTGGCGACTGGTCGAGCCCGACGGCAACGTTTTCGATCATATGGCCTGGGCGCTGATAGCCTCTCAAATGGACGCCATTAATGCACTCGTCCCTCCGGTCTCGACCGCCAGGACCGCAACCCCCCCGGGCTTGCGTACGGCAGCCACCCCGGCTGAGCATTTCAGCACTAGCGACAAAAACCGTATCGAGCAGCTTGAGGCGGCCATTCCCGATTGGTTATCCAATGCCTCGCCCAGTCATTTGCAAGACTACAGCCACTGCCTTGCCCGCCTTGGAAAACTGCGCAACAGCTCAAGCGCAAACGACATTCCTCTGATCAGTGTGTATGCGCAGACCGCCATGCGCGAAGCCATCGTCAAGGACAAGGCCAGTGAAGGGGCCGCGCATCTACCGCTTGATGATCTGCAAATCACTGTCACCAACAGCTTCACCGTCGGCGGGCTCACCTTGCCCAATCCGCAAGACCGGTATACCGAAAACCTGGGTGATTTCGCCCTGCAAAATACCGCGCCCTACCGGGCCGGGTTGAGTTTCAAAAACAACACGCTGGTGCCCGATTGGCTGACTGTCGATTATCTGGTCGACATCGCCGCCAAGGTCAATATCGGCGAGATCTACCCGAAGTTGCTGAGGAACAAACTGATCGATGATCCGGTGCAAGCCGCGCTACAGAAAAAGCACTATATGGATCAGCTACCCGACTTGCTGCGGCTCAATGCACTGGAATGCATGCTTCAACAATTGGGTGGTGTTGACGAGACTGGCTATCGCTACATTAGCGAGTTGATGGACGTCGCACAGGGAAAACCTCGACAACCTCATTCCGATATCGTCATTCGCCCTCTCACGTTCAAGCCTCGGCATCGCCTGCTGTCCGGCGGTGACACCGTCAGCAACATGTTCATCATCGGCCCGCGGCAAAAAACAGACGCTCCCTGCCTGCTTTACCGGCCACTGCTCGAGCAACCGTTAATACAATTTGTCTCGCAGGCAAACCTGGTTTACGCCCTGCACCAACCGGGCGAGCTGCGCGATTGCGTACTGGCCTGGCTGCCGACACCGGCGCTGAGCTTCGAATATGCGCAATACGTTTTTCCCGTAGGGTTGCCTTCACCTTGGCTGGCGACTCAGTCCGGTATCTCGACGTTATTCAGCCTGGACCTGGCGGGACCTATCGATCTGGACACCGAGGAGATCACTGGCGACTTGCTGTCCGCATTGTTCACCAGCAACGCCAATGCCATGGCAGAGCAGGCGGATCGGTCATCAGTGTCCAATGAGGAAAGACGCTGGACACTTTTGAAGGACAGCGCCTGGGCGATTTTCAACGTTGCATCGACGTTCTTGAGCGGGCCTGTGGGGACCGCCGTCTGGGTGTGGCAAAGCATCAGCGAGATCCAGCAAGCACTCGACGCCCATGAACAAGGCGACACGCTGATCGAATGGAGCTCATTGGGTGATGTGCTGGTGACGCTGGCCATTGTGCTGACTCACCGCGCTTACCAGCAGCGTCACAGTGAATGGACCAGGCGTGTACGCAAAAAACCGGCGTGGGACCTGCCGTCAGCTCCAGTAACACCGCAATCGCCCAAGCCTGTACCTGCGAAAATTTCCATGGCCCCTTCAGTATTTTTTGATCAATTGCCCGACAGCCATACCTCCTCTCTGGAGACCGGTGTATCGGTGCCTCGTCGCTCGACCCCGTCATTGGGCATTTATCTGGACAAGCTCAGCGTCTCTGCGCCGGACCTGAACAATATCGAGATGAAGACGCTGAACAACAAGCCGCCCCATCTGTATGAACTTAACGAAACACACTACGCCCAGGTAGGTGAACGCTGGTTTCAGGTCACCGTCAATGACGACGAAGACGTGCAGATTGTCAGTCCCGATGACGCCAAACGTACCGGGCCGTTGTTGGCTCGTGGCCCCCATGGCAAATGGTTTGTCGATACGCGGCTGCGCCTGCGCGGCGGTGGCCCGAAAAGCCGTTTGAAAGCCCTGAAGCTAGCCAAGGAAAAACGCAAAGCGGAACTTGATACTCACTTGGAGGCGTTCAGAAGCCAGGAAGAAACCCAACAGCAAGCACTCAATCTCCTTCAGACGAGCATGACTCAGGCTTCCACCGAGAATCTCGAAGCAGCGACCAGGCTCTACACCGACAAACTCGACGAGCTGAAAACAAGTTATGGAAAAGCCCTCGAACAGTTGAGCGAATGGCGTTCGCTGGGCGGGGAAACCGGGTACACCTACGAGTTAATGCGCCTCACCACCGTGCAGCAAAAGTTCCTTTCACTCTGGTTTACGGTAAAGAAAAACCAGTACGCCCGGATCATGCAGAAACTGCTGGCGCAAGCGCCTTTGAACACGGGTGAGCCGGTACGAGCGGATCTGACCGACATCCGAGAGGCAATCGCATTGGGAGACGCCATCGTCGAACGCTTGGAACAGTCACAAACCACCCTGACAGGTCTCCAGGTACTGGGCCATGTCGGGCTTACCAGAATCGCCGATCTGACAAAACTCTTGCCGAAATTCACTCGCCTGGACTTCAAAGCCAATGAAGTGGGCATGGCCTATGAACAGTGCATCCAAGAGGCATCTGGCGAAACCATGTCCGAAGCTCGAACGGCGATCGTCAGCATGGTGGAGGACGCCGCCGACGCCAGCCATGAAGTTGCTGAAATGATGAAACAGCCGAGCAATACCGAGCCGCCCGAGGCGCGCATCCAAAAGCTGTCCAGGCTGGCCGACATCTATGCCGATGCACTTCAGTGTATTAAGGATCTGCCAGCCCGATACCCCGGGATGGTTCACCAATCGGCGCTCGACCACCTTCAAGTGCTGATCTCGGAATTTCAAACACTGACGCTGAACCAGCTCAACCAACTGCTTCCTGAAGCCGAAGAAGCTTTCATCCAGCAACCTTCCCGACCTGCTGTTGCAGGCCCGTCGCGGCCCAAGGTCAAAGTCACCAAGACCCGCCCACGCGTCGTCGAAAGCGAAGCCCCGCAAACATACGGGCAGGAGAAAAAAGAGGAGTTGTTCCAGAAGCTCGTTCCCAAAAGCGCCAAGCCCGCCAAGCCCGCGCTGGATGATCTCGCCACCATCGCTGCCGGCCTGAACCTCAACGTGGACGCAAACGAATTCACCAGGCGCATCAATCGGGACGCCGAACGTGCAAATCGAATCCCTGCCGATGTACAGGACCTGTTCGATCAACAGG
>NZ_RCNW01000106.1:0-2092 GCF_004307605.1 Pseudomonas sp. Sample_24 | reverse complement strand
ATTCTGCTGTTCAACCGCAGCCAGGCCAAAGAGATGGAGGCACGGGGATGAAACGTTTCGGGTTTTCAAAATTGATGCTGGTGTTCGGCCTGTCGTTCATCTACCTGCCGATGCTGATCCTGGTGATCTACTCGTTCAACGCATCGAAACTGGTGACGGTTTGGGGCGGCTGGTCGTTCAAGTGGTACGCCGGTCTGCTCGACAACTCGCAACTGATGGGTTCGGTGGTGCGCTCGCTGGAAATCGCCTGCTACACGGCAATCGCTGCAGTCGCACTGGGGACATTGGCCGCGTTCGTGCTGACCCGTGTCACGCGTTTCAAGGGCCGTACGTTGTTCGGTGGCCTGGTCACCGCGCCGCTGGTGATGCCCGAGGTGATTACCGGCCTGTCGCTGTTGCTGCTGTTCGTGGCCATGGCGCAGTTGATCGGTTGGCCGATGGAGCGTGGCATCGTCACGATCTGGATCGCCCACACCACGTTTTGTGCCGCCTACGTGGCAGTGGTAGTCTCCGCCCGCCTTCGCGAACTGGACCTGTCCATCGAAGAAGCGGCCATGGACCTCGGCGCCAAGCCATTCAAGGTGTTTTTCCTGATCACCATTCCGATGATCGCGCCGTCACTGGCAGCGGGCGGCATGATGTCGTTCGCCTTGTCGCTGGATGACCTGGTGTTGGCGAGCTTCGTTTCCGGCCCGGGTTCGACGACCCTGCCGATGGAAGTGTTCTCGGCGGTGCGTCTGGGTGTGAAGCCTGAGATCAATGCCGTGGCCAGCCTGATTCTGTTGGCTGTTTCGATCGTGACCTTCATGGTCTGGTATTTCAGCCGACGTGCCGAAGCCAGCCGTAAACGCGCGATCCAGGAAGCGATGGACCAGACCGCCAGCGAATCCTGGCAGGCGCCCGAGAAGAAGATGTTGGGAGCGACGGCGTAAGTCGCTGGGACTTGCTCCTTGTGGCGAGGGAGCTTGCTCCCGCTTGAGTGTGCAGCACTCACACAATTTTGGGGCCGCTGCGCAGCCCAGCGGGAGCAAGCTCCCTCGCCACAGGCACTGGGTTAACCCCCCCAGACAGGCACTGTATCAAGCCCCCAGATATTGGGGCTCACTGCCACTGGTTCTGAATTCTGATTTTTGTTTTGTGTATTTGAATAAGAAAAGAAATGGAGTTGTACCGATGAAAATGTTTGGCAGGACTCTGCTGACACTGTCCTTATTGGGCGCGATCGCCTCGGGCGCCCAGGCCAATGACAAGGTTCTGCGCGTCTACAACTGGTCGGATTACATTGCCCCGGACACCGTCAAGAAATTCGAAGACGAGACTGGCATCCGCGTAACCTACGATGTCTTCGACAGCAACGAAACCCTTGAAGCGCGCCTGCTGGCGGGCAAATCGGGCTATGACATAGTCGTGCCGTCCAACAGTTTCCTGGCCAAGCAGATCAAGGCCGGCGTCTATCGGGAACTGGACAAATCGAAGCTGCCGAACTGGAAAAACCTCAATCCGGTATTGCTGAAAAACGCCTCCGCCAGCGACCCGGACAACGCTCATGCGTTCCCGTACATGTGGGGTTCGATCGGCATTGGTTTCAACCCGGCCAAGGTCAAGGAAGTGCTGGGTGCCAACGCGCCGACCAACTCCTGGGACTTGCTGTTCAAACCGGAAAACGCTGAAAAACTCAAAGCCTGCGGTATCAGTTTCCTCGATTCGCCGACCGAAATGATCCCGGCCGCCCTTCACTACCTGGGTTACCCGGTCAACGACCGCGACAAGGCGCACATCGCCGAAGCTGAAGCGCTGTTCATGAAGATTCGCCCGTCGGTGTCTTACTTCCATTCGTCGAAGTACATCTCTGACCTGGCCAACGGCAACATCTGCGTCGCCGTCGGTTACTCCGGTGACGTGTTGCAAGCCAAGGCTCGAGCCGAGGAAGCCGGCGACAAGGTGAAGATTGACTACAGCATCCCGAAAGAAGGTGCCGGCAGTTTCTACGACATGGTTGCCATCCCGCGTGATGCGGCGAACGTCGAAGAGGCCTATCAGTTCATGAACTTCCTGATGCGCCCGGACATCATCGCCGAGATCACCAACAACA
>NZ_RCNW01000196.1:0-2094 GCF_004307605.1 Pseudomonas sp. Sample_24 | reverse complement strand
GGGAGAACTTGCGATAGTCCAGGGCCAGCAACTTGCCCTGGTCCTGCGGGTCCGGATAGGCCTCCAGCAACGGGATGTCGACGATGCTCGACTTGAAGTCGTTGGCCACCAGGCGACCGACCTGCCCGGACTTGAGGACGTTGTTGCGCAGCATGTCGAGGCTGGCCTGGGAGCCGTTATAGCTCTGCGGGATCACTTCACCCCCGGCAAAGCCCTCCTCAGTCACTTCGGTCCAGCGTACGCTCGGACTCCACAGCGACTTGAGGCCGGAACGGTCAACGCCGGAAATGTAGAACACTTCGTCGTTGATCTGGCGCAGGGTCTCCATGTATTCCTTGGAGAAGATGTCGCCGTCGGTGGCTTCCACCGAGATCCGCACGGTGTTGCCCAGGTTCGCCAGATCGTTGCGATGCTCCATCATCTTCTGGATGAAGGGGTGCTCGAGCGGGATCATTTTTTCGAAACTGGTGGACGGACGAATCAGCGTCGCCTGCCAGAACAGGAAAATACTGACCAACAGGCAGATGAAGATCACTGCCGGGCGGTTGTTGAAGATCAGGCGCTCAAGGAGTGTCGCCTTTTCCTGGTGATGAGTACTCAAGGAAGTCATAGCTGCGCCTTCTTATTATTAACCTGGCTCATTTGCCCGACTCGGTGCCGTTCGGCGAAGTGACGCGAACGCCACCCTGTCCTGCCAGAACCAGATTGCCATTGCCTGCCGCCGTGACCGCCGAGACGGAAATACGATCCGCGCGGTTGACCACTTTGAAGGTTTCACCATCGTCGCTGCTGCGAATCACCGAACCGCCGTTACCGACAATCACGATGGAGCCGTCTTCGAGCAGCGTGCCGCCGGACAGACCGAACTCCAGATCGCCGCGCTCAGCCTTCAACTCGATCTGTTCCCAGTTGCTACCGAAATCGGTCGAGCGATACAGATTGCCACGCAGGCCATACGCCAAGAGGGTAGAAGGTTGCGCGGTGCCGATCACACCAAACAGCGAGCCTTCGTAAGGGCCTTCAAGTTTTTCCCAGGTCTGGCCCCAGTCGGCGGAGCGGAACATGCTGCCCTGCTCACCGACGATGAACAGACCGGAATCCTTGACGGCGGCGATGGCGTTGAGGTGGAACTGGTCTTCGTTGTCCAGGCGATCACTGACGTCTTCCCAGTGCTTGCCGCCATCGCTGGTTTCCAGCAATGCGCCGTAAGCGCCTACGGCAAAACCTTTGTTGACGTCCTGAAACCAGACGTCGAGCAATGGCGACTCACGCTTGAGGTCTTCGAATTGCTTGGTCCAGGTGACACCGCCGTCCTCGCTGGCGAGGATCTGTGCATCATGGCCGACCGCCCAGCCGTGCTGGTCATCGACGAAAAACACCGAGGTCAGCAATGCCCGGGTCGGGACCTTGGCTTGCATCCAGGTAGCACCCTGGTCATCAGAATACAGAATATGCCCACGATCCCCGACCGCCACCAGGCGCTTGCCAGCGTGGACGACATCGAGCATCAGGCTTTTGCTGGCCTTGGCCGATTCAATGGAATAAACAACGTCGGATGCCGGCGCAGCCGCGGCCAGCACAGGTGCTGACAGCATGGCAGAGCCCAACAGCGAGAGCGCTGTAGCCAGCAACGCGAATTTGCGTAATGCCAGCGGGCGGCAGATACCCACACCCATGACAGGCTCACTCATAGACCTTCCCCCATTATTATTGTTAGGTCATTCAACCTTTCTGGGCGCCGCAAGGGTGCTGACCGGGATTACCTGTTTCAGAGCATAGACCTGAAACCCGCAATCCAGAGCCCCTTCGGAAGCTGGCTTATCCTATCGGTGTTTTCGAAGGGCTGACAATCGACGGCACGTTATGTTTTGTTAACCGCAGGGGTGGTTGTTTTTTCTGAATGGTGGGGTATCAGGTGGGGTGATTGGGTGTTTTTGGTCGGAGTACATATCCGTTGCTGCGGTAACGGCGGCTTATGTTTGGTTGTGTACATATCCGTTGCTGCGGTAACGGCGACTTATGGTTTCGCTCTTACAGCGAGTCCCTTTTTCAAACGCCAAAAAGGAACCAAAAGGCTTTGCCCCGGCGTACGGC
>NZ_RCNW01000327.1:0-15956 GCF_004307605.1 Pseudomonas sp. Sample_24 | reverse complement strand
AACTGCCGTTTCGGCGACCCTGAGACCCAACCTGTCATGCTGCGCTTGCAGTCGAGCCTGGTGCTGCTGGTTGAAGCTGCTCTGGCGCAGGCGCTGGACAAGGTCGAGGCGCAATGGGATCCACGTCCAAGCGTGGGTATCGTGCTGGCGGCGGGCGGCTATCCTGGTGACTACGCCAAAGGCGTGGCCATCAATGGCCTGGATGCAGCCGCCGCGCTGGAAGGCAAAGTCTTCCACGCCGGCACTGCGCTCAAGGACAATCAAGTGGTAACGGCCGGCGGTCGCGTGCTTTGCGCTACGGCCATGGGTGCCAGTGTCGATGCGGCTCAGCAGCAGGCTTACAAGCTGGCGGCGAAAATTGATTGGGAAGGCTGTTTCTATCGCAAGGACATTGGCTACCGTGCCATTGCCCGCGAGCGTGGCGAAAATCAGGAATAAGCTATCCTTTGAGCCGGGCAGGGGCTTCAAGCCCTTGCCTGACTATTCCGGCGCCGCGCATAGTTATATTCTGGCATCAACCTACGAAGGGATTTCGCCGTGCGCTGGCTCAGGATTGCCATAGGTTTCACCGTCACTCTGCTGACTCTGCTCTGCATGCTCCCGGCCCAGGCCGCGCAAGGCAGTGGCTGGGCGGTATTGCTCGACGAACAGGGCGATCTGCAACTGAGCGACATCCGCTCCACCCGCTACAACAATCAATTCAGTCCCATCGAACTTGACCGCCTCACCGCAGCCGAGCCCGACGGCGCACTCTGGATCCGCTTCCGCCTCGCCCCCGGCAAGCATGAACAGCTACTGCGGGTGTTCGCGCCCGACTTGTCGCGTCTCAACCTGTATGTGCTCGATGGCGACAACCTGATCGACCAATCGAGTACCGGCAACAAACAACCCCAGACCGACCGGCCACTGCCCAGCAGCGACTTCATGCTGCCGTTGCCGCAGAGCGACAAACCCCTTGATGTGTACCTCAGACTGGTCTCCGATAACCAGCTGCGGCCCTACATCACCCTGCAATCGGCGGTCATGACCGCGGCCAATCAGAACCAGACGCTGGTCTACGGACTGCTGTTGGGCTGTGTCGGCATGCTGATCCTGCACAACCTCATCCGCTACGCCTACACCCGTTCGCGCAGCAGTCTCTGGCTGGCCGCCTGCGAGGGCTTGCTGATGCTCAGCCTGGTGCTCTTACTGAACCTCGCGGGGCCATGGTTACCGAGCTGGCAAGCCGTGCAAACACCGGGGGCATACCTCGCGTTGTTGCTGACAGCCCCCTGCGGCCTGATGCTCGCCTATCGCTTTTTTGCCCCCCTCGGCCCCCACCCGCTCAACCGGTTGCTGCTGGGCGAGATCCTGGTCATCACGACCTGCGGCCTGCTGCTGTTGTTCGTCAATACATTGCCGCTGAACATCATTACCTATGGCCTGGTCGCCCTGGCGGGTCTGACCATGCTGTTCGTCAGCGCCTTTCACTGGCAGAAAGGCTATCGCCCGGCGCGGCTGTTCGTTGCGGCCATGGTGGCTTTCAACCTCGGAACGCTGATTATCCTGCCGGCATTGCTGGGGCTGACACTGGTCGAGCCCCACGGCCTGATCACCATCCTGCTGGCTTTCATCTGCATCAGCGGCCTGCTGATGAGCATTGCCTTGAGCGAGCGCCAACGCAGCATCACCGAAGACCGCTTCAGCATCAGTCGCGACCTGGCCGCCAGCAATGCCGAAATCAATGCCAAGGCCGAGTTCCTGGCAAAGATCAGCCATGAAATCCGCACGCCGATGAACGGCGTGCTGGGCATGACCGAACTGCTGCTTGGCACGCCGCTGTCGGTCAAGCAGCGCGATTACGTGCAAACCATTCATAGCGCCGGCAACGAATTGCTGACGCTGATCAACGAAATTCTCGACATCTCCAAACTCGAGTCCGGGCAGATCGAACTCGATGATGTGCAGTTCGATCTCAACGCCTTGATCGAAGATTGCCTGAGCATCTTCCGCGCCAAGGCCGAACAGCAGAACGTCGAGCTGATCAGCTTCATCCAGCCACAAGTGCCGCGGGTCATCAGCGGCGATCCGACACGTCTGCGCCAGACCCTGTTGAGCCTGCTTGAAAATGCCCTGAAGAAAACCGACGAAGGCGAAATCCTGATTGTCGTTGCCCTCGATGAACGCAGCGCCAAACCGCGCCTGCGCATCGCCGTGCAGGACAGCGGCGAACCGATGGATGCCGAAGAACGCGATGCGCTGATGCACGCCGAGCTGCACAGCAAGCACTTCCTTTCGGCCAATCGCCTGGGCGGAAATCTGGGGCTGGTGATCGCCCGTCAGCTGATTCGCTTGATGCAAGGCGAGTTCGGCATCAAGAGTGGCAGCCAACAGGGCAGTACGCTGTGGCTGACATTGCCACTGGACCCGGACCGGCTCGAACACCCGACATCCGATCTGGACGGCCCGTTGCAAGGTGCGCGGGTGCTGGTGGTGGACGACAACGACACCTGCCGCAAAGTGCTGGTACAGCAATGCAGCGCATGGGGCCTCAACGTCAGCGCCGTACCATCCGGCAAGGAAGCGCTGGCGCTGTTGCGCACCAAGGCGCACTTGCGTGACTACTTCGACGTGGTCCTGCTGGACCAGAACATGCCTGGCATGACCGGCATGCAACTGGCCGCCAAGATCAAGGAAGACCCGAGTCTGAATCACGACATCCTGCTGATCATGCTCACCGGCATCAGCAATGCGCCCAGCAAGATCATTGCACGCAACTCCGGGGTCAAACGCATCCTCGCCAAGCCGGTGGCCGGCTACACCCTCAAGACCACTCTGGCCGACGAGCTGACCCAGCGCAACAAAGGGCTCGCCGTCATGCCGCATGCGCCCTCCAGCCCTACCCTGCCGATCAAGGTGCCCAGCGATTTCCGCATTCTCGTTGCCGAGGACAACAGCATTTCAACCAAGGTCATCCGCGGCATGCTGGGCAAGCTCAATCTGCAACCGGATACCGCCAGCAATGGCGAAGAAGCGCTACAGGCGATGAAGGCCCAGCGCTATGACCTGGTACTGATGGACTGTGAAATGCCGATCCTCGATGGTTTCTCGGCCACCCAGCAACTGCGTGCCTGGGAAGTCGGCAACCAGCGGATTCGCACGCCGGTGGTGGCATTGACGGCGCATATCCTCGCCGAACACAAGGAGCGCGCGCGCCAGGCCGGCATGGACGGCCACATGGCCAAACCGGTGGAGCTTTCGCAGTTGCGCGAACTGATCGAACACTGGGTTGCCCAGCGTGACCTGCAAAACCGCAGCGTAACCCCAACGCCCTGAGCCGACAGTTATTGCAACGCCTGATAGACTCCCCCTCGACTTCTCTCGCCAGTGAGCCCGCACCATGCTTCACGTGTTGTTCAGTGTTTACCTGAAGATGCTGGTGCTCTACAGCCCGTTTTTCGTGCTGTCCTGCTTCATCAGCCTGACCCGCGGCTACTCACGCAAGGAGCAGCGTCGACTGGCCTGGAAAGTGGCAGTCGCAACGCTGATTTCCAGCGTGTTGCTGTACTTGTTTGGCCGGGTGATTTTCAGTGTCTTCGGCATTACGGTGGATGCGTTTCGCATCGGCGCCGGCAGTGTGCTGTTCATTTCCGCGCTGGGCATGGCCCAAGGCAAGTCGGCGGTCCAGACCGACAATGTGCAGCAGGACGTAACCATCGTCCCGCTGACCATTCCTCTGACGGTCGGCCCCGGCACCATCGGTGCATTGCTGGTAATGGGCGTGAGCCAGCCGCATTGGGACGACAAGCTCATGGCCATCGTCAGTATCGCGCTGGCCAGTTTTACCGTCGGTGTGGTGTTGTATCTGTCCAATCACATCGAACGCATTCTCGGTGACCAGGGTTTGCAGATTGTCAGCCGATTGATGGGTTTGTTTGTGTGCGCGCTGGCGGCGCAGATTATTTTCACCGGGGTGAAGGGTTACCTGGTTCCTTGACCCGCCATGTCTATCAATGTCATCCGTTGGCCGGTGGTGCAAATCCGACACCAGCCAACGGCACGTCATGCTCGCCGACATTGATGCACAGTGCCAATCGTTGCGGCCCTAACCACTGCACGGTGTCGTCCCTGAACGCTTTGTACTCGTCCACTGAAAACCGGGCGTGAAAAAACGCGGTCTTCACCCCTCCCATCAAGGTACTCAATGCAAAATCCTGCCGGATAAACTGGCTTTCGATCGGCTGATCCGTTTCAAAGAACACAGTGGCCAACGTCAGGAAGCCATCAGACTCGGCAATGCCGACCAGTACTCTCAAACGATGCATGCCGTTGAAGCTTGCGTCCATGCCGCCTGACTGACTGCCACACCCCATTATCGAGCGTTCACGAAAGACACGGGCCCCCGGCGACTGTTCAGGCAACTGCGCGACCCTGCGCAAAGCGGTTGCCGGCAGAGTGACCTGTTGAGCCGACAGACCTGATTGGAACGCTGCGTGAACAGCTTCAGATAAAGTGAAACTTCGAACACCGGAAGAAGGGAACATCCCCGAGGTTGCGCCCTGATCATGGAACTTCCATCCACAAGCGGCCAGAGTATCCATGAACACGCCGGACCATTGAGCGTTGTCCCTGGCGTCCGGAAAGTCCTCCTCAGCTGCAAGTTGAGCGAACAACACAGTGTCGAGCGTGTCCTGCCTGACTTCAGGCGGCAACAGCGTCGACAACAACAAAAGGCTGCAAGAATTTATGACTACGGAATACGCCATACGCTTTCCTTATTCGAGGGTGGCCAGAGACCAAAAGCCTCTGGCCTTGTCCCTTTACTTGCGTCGGCTGAAACGCTTGGCCAAAATTTCCTTGCGGTGAATACCGAGGTATTCTTCGATATCCGACTTGATGTACGCATAACGGGCAGGATTGAACGTTATGAATGACTTGCCATGGAAAATATTCAGAGAAGAAGTCTTCCAGTCCACGAACAGGAGACCGCCATCATTACCGCCTCCCTGGTGATCGACTGCCCCCACTGCGATCAGGATAATTCCGTTAGCCATTTGTTCACAGGGAATAGTGGACAAACGTACGCCTTCAGTATTCTTCGCTTGTGTATTAAACAGATTGATTGCTTCCGGCTCTTTCTTCAATGCAGCCAACGTAGAGTTGGTCAATGCACTGAGCGCCGTAGCGCCAGGAATGGCAGTCTTTGCGGCATCGACAGCGGCCTGGATAATATCGACCATGACATTATCCATCGTGATATTTAACGATGTGGCACTGTACTTTGAGTAGCCTTTATCCGGAACGAAACAGCCCAGGTCTTCCATGCAGGACGTAAACGCATGGTACCAAGCCTTGGGGTCTTTATTTCCCGGCACCTCGATATTCGCTTCCATTTTCGACATGGTAATCAGGTTTTCAATGATCGCCATGTTTTCGATTGAGATTTGGTCACCATAACCGATCAGGCTGTTGCCCAGCACCAGTGCGTCCAACTCTTTGGTAGGGCTCGAAACGACCGAAGAGCTCAACGACATCGTGCGCGGTTGAACGGTCAATACACTTTTGCGCTTATTAATGCACGCCCTTACAAAATCAGCACTGTCAGAAACACTTACAGAACTTTCAAAATCGTCCATGAATACACTCCTTTATTTATCAATAATCGCTTCATCTGGAAGCGCACTGAAAACTAACGCAATTCATTCATAACTACCAACCACAACCAAATACAACATGTGTATATAACCTCAACACCCCGAAACCGGGAACAGACAGGCACCACCGCCCAGGTCGTTACTGTTAAATAACGACCTGGACTTATGGAGTAGCAACAATAGTAATTATCAAATAGGGGTAAGCTTGTCGCCATAACTGCGTGGCGTGTACACCCATGTATTACCATCCAGGCGAGGGAACACACGCGTTGTCGAAGAGCCGATGAGTACCATCGTCCGCATGTCCACCTGGTCTACTTCCAATTGACCCAGCGTGATCACCCGCAATGTCTGACCCGGACGGCCAATATCCCGCCCCAGTACGACGGGAGTTCCAGGCTCACGGTGCTGGCGGATAATCTCCAGCGCCCGGCCAAGTTGCCAAGGACGTGAACGAGAAATCGGGTTATAGAAAGCCAGCGCAAGATCGGCTTGCGCAGCCAGGTCCAGACGTTTTTCGATGATCGACCAAGGCTTGAGGTTGTCCGACAGCGACAACACACAAAAGTCATGCCCCAGAGGCGCGCCGGCCTGGGCCGCGGTCGCCAGCGAAGCGGATACCCCCGGCAAGATTTCGAGCTCGACATTGTGCCAATGAGTATCCGTGGACTCGTGGAGCGCTTCGAGCACGGCGGCGGCCATGGCGAAAACGCCCGGATCGCCGGACGACACCACCACCACCGAGCGCCCCTGGGCCGCCAGTTCGAAAGCGTGGCGGGCACGCTGCATCTCTTCGCGGTTATCCGTGCAGTGCAGCACTTGATCCGCACGGAAGGGTCCGGCCATGCGCACATAGGTTTCGTAGCCCAGCACATCATTGGCGCGGGTCAGTTCAGCCTTCACCGCAGGCACCATCAGTTCGGCGGCGCCCGGCCCCAGACCAACCACCGCCAGACGCCCGCGCGCGCGGCCGATCTGCATCGGGTCCAATGGCTGCTCGGCCAGCGCAACGGCAACGGCATCATCACCCGTAATGGACACGACCGGCCCGATAGCCTGACGCGCCAGTTCGCAGGCACCGCCCTCAGCACGGGCAAAACGTAACGGCACCCCCAGTTCGAGTGCGGCCTCACGCAACGCAGGGCTGGCCATTGCGCTGTCGGGCGCCAGGAGACACGCCAGCGATTGCACAGCAATGCCGGCTCGCTGCAGCGCCTGACGCACCACGTTCGGCACATCGGTAACGTCGGCGCTGACCGCTACCAATACGCTATGCGGATAGATCAATAATTCGTTGGCCGCCGGCAAGCGCTCGGCGTGACTGACATGCACCGCCAGCCGCGCCTGTGCATCCTCAGGCAGTTGCGCTTGCGCCAGCCACGGTGCCGAACCTTCGATGCGCACTGTCTCGCCGGCGAGCAGATCGGAAACGAAACGCTTGCCCAGTTCCAGATCGCCCAGGGTGTAGCCGCTGGGCGGGTTGAGCAAGCAAGTACCGAAGCGCAACTCTCCACTGGTGGTGATCGCCGGAGCAACGTCGAGATGGCTCGCAATCTCTCGCGCCATCACGTTTACGCCGCCCAGGCCACCGAGCAACGGCACCACCGCGCTACCGTCTTCGGCCACTGCCAGCACCGGAGGCTCGGCGCCTTTTTCAAGCAGCAACGGCGCCAGCGTGCGGATGACGATGCCGGTCGCGCACAAGGCGATGATCGGCGTGTCCTGTTGATACAGTTCTCGCAGGGTCGCACCGAACTCGTGATAGACACGGTCCGCGCCATCGACACGTTCGGCCAGCCCATGGATCAGGGCGCCGGGGTAAACCTGCTGTAGCCTGCGCGCGGTGGAGAGGCTGCCATTGCCGAGAATGACAATCGCCGGAACGGATCGGGTCATCAGCCTTGCCACCTTTCGCCGGGAACGATGATCAGCGAGAAATAAGGCGAAGACATGGGCTCCACCTGATCCAGCGGCACGATTTTCTGATTGGCCATGGTCGCGCGCTCGACGTACAACGCACGTTCGGCCAGACCCAGTTCTTCCAGCACCTGGCGCACCTTGGGAAAGTTGCGCCCCAGTTTCATGATCACCGCTGCGTCGGCGTCGGCCAGGCGACGCTTGAGTTCGTCATGGGGCAGCACGCCGGACAATACCGACAGGCTCTGATTGCGATACACCAGCGGCGCGCCGAGTACCGAGGCACCGCCGAGCATCGAACACACACCCGGCACGACTTCGGCCTGATAACGCTCGGCGAGCCGGTCGTGCAGGTACATGTAGGAACCGTAGAAGAACGGGTCGCCTTCGCAAATGACTGCCACGTCGCGACCGGCATCGAGATGCGTCGCCACTTCGGCGGCGGCGGCGTCGTAAAAGTCGCTGATCACTTGCTCATAGGACAGCGGCGCCGGCAACGCCTCGGTGGTTACCGGGTAAACCAGTGGCAACAGATTTTGTGCCTCTTGCAGATGCGCCTCGATGATGCCGAACGCATTACCCTTTTTACCCTTGGCGACGAAGTACGCCACCACCGGCGATTCGCGCAGCAGGCGCAGCGCCTTGACGGTAATCAGTTCCGGATCGCCGGGACCCACGCCAAGGCCGATCAAACGTCCTGGTTTGTGCATCATTCGATCTCCGTGGCGAGGGCATTGACGGCGGCGGCGGCCATGGCGCTACCGCCCAGGCGACCCTGCATGATGACGAAAGGCACGCCACGGCTGTCCGCCGCCAACGCCGCCTTGGATTCGGCGGCGCCGACGAAGCCTACCGGGAAGCCGAGGATCAATGCCGGTTTCGGTGCACCGGCGTCGAGCATTTCCAGCAGGTAAAACAGCGCGGTAGGCGCGTTGCCGATGACCACGACACTGCCCTCCAGATGCGGCCGCCACAGTTCCAGCGCAGCGGCGGAACGGGTGTTGCCCAGCTCTCGCGCCAGGTCCGGAACGCTTTCATCGCGCAAGGTGCAGATCACCTGGTTGTTCGCCGGCAATCGTGCACGGGTCACACCCTCGGAGACCATCCGCGCATCACACAGGATCGGTGCGCCAGCCGCCAGCGCATCGCGCCCGGCCTGGCCCGCGCCTGCGGAAAACTGCAAACCGTCGATGGCCTCGACCATGCCACAGGCGTGTATCACCCGAACCGCGAGTTTTTCCAGATCGGCCGGGATTCGCGCCAGGTTGGCTTCGGCGCGGATGATCGCGAAGGAGTTGCGATAGATCTCCTGACCGTCGCGGATGTAATCAAGCATCAAGGGGGCTCCGTGCGCGGGCGTCGAGCAACGTCGCGACCGCTTCAATAGTAAGGTTGCGTGCGTGCAGCGCGCCGAAACCGGGCTGCGCGGCATCGCGAAAATAGAGATCGTAAAGGCCGATTGAAACGGCCAGCAGCGTGACCGGTGCGATATGCGCGGCGGCACAGGAGCGCGGGCAACCGCTCAGATGCACGTGCAGTACGTGCCCGTATCGCTGCAGCAGCCCGGCCAGTTGCAAGGCATCGCCCTTGGTGTCTGCCAGGCCTTTGCCGCATCCCACCGATCCGGTGCAGGCGATCAATCGTGATAACGCCAGATCGGGGCTACACAGCAGGCCCAGTTGCTCCAGGCGTAGAACGACGTCTGCGGCATGTTCATCGCGAACATTGGGCAACAGCAGGCTCTGCCAAGGGGTGAAACGCAGACTCGCGTCGCCAAACTCTTGCGCCAGTTCGGCGGTACCACGGAGCATCGCGGGGTCAAGCCGTCCAAGAGGAGGCTGGGCGCCAATGTAGACCCGACCGGATTCAGCCTGCGGGCAAATGCCAATGTGCAGAGCGCCTGGGCGCGTGGTGCGGAGTCCATCGCAAATGGCTTGAAAACGTACCCGCTCGGCCAGTCGGGACAGAAAATCATCAGCCGAGTGCTCGGCCAACAAATGACGCATTCGCGATTGCTCGGGGCGTGCCAGTTCTAGGAACAAATCCAGCACCGCGACGACCAGGTCGTGACCATCGTTGAGCGTGACAGAGCCTGCGGGTGTGTCCGTTGGGCACCCCGCCAAGCCGAATGCCAGCCGACACTCACCGTCTCGCTCGAAGGCCGACAGCCACACATCATGGGGATGCTCAAGCATCGCCAAGGCCTCACCACCATCGAGTTGCACGGCGAACTTGGCGCTGAGGTCATGAAAACGTTCGTTCTGCTGCACCGTGGTCAGAATCCGATCGGCCAGCGGGCGAGTATCGAACAGCATTTGCCGATCGATGCCGGCTGTGGGACTCAGCATCAGATTGCGAACATCGTCGGCCGCCGCGCTGCCGGGTCCCAACCCGGCAGCCAGCAGGCGGTCGATCAAGGCTGTTTGTTGGCCGTCGATTCCGCGAATCTGCAAGTTGGCGCGGTTAGTTGCCTCGATTATGCCTCCGGCATAGAGCTCGGCTGCATCAGCGACAGCAACAGCCTGCTCTGAGCGGATGGCGCCACCACTGAGTTTGATTCGACATATACCGCCGTCCAACGCCTGGACGATACGCAACAACCCGGGACAGGCCGTAGGGCGTAAAGGGATGGGTGTCTGACGAGAATTCACAGGCTGACCGGTACAGGATAAAGGGCAGCATTATGCCTGCTTTGTCTGGCGGGATGAAAAGTCCGCAACGACAGACGACGAAACGCGCTCGATGCCGGCATCGGATTGTCTCGATTGACGTCAAGTCTTACTTGGGCAGCTCAGACATGAGTTTGGCGAAAACACTAACAGCCAGTATCAATTCCTTTTCTTTCTTTTATTTCATCGTGCTCGCGCAATCTGTACTTTCGTTTAAATGCGAAGACAACTAATCACACCTAAGACTTATGACTCAGGAGAAGCACATGAATGAAAACAAAATAATCGGAATGTTGACTGGCCACAGTCTTGCTTCCTGCATGGAGACTCTCTCACTTCAAGATTACACCGACTTGACCGATTGCACGCAAATAGCCACAAAGTCCGCCGACATGCTCTGCAGCCGCTTCGTCGATTCGTCGACGTGGCTGCATGAGTATGTAAAAACATTGGAGTTCCTCGGATGGTCTGTCTTTGAAGACGCCATTTTCACCCGCACCAGCCGTGTCATTTCGCATAGCGTTGCGGATTTTCTGGTCCAGAGCGCTCAGGGCATGCAGGACCCCCGACAAGGGAACGCCATGATTGACACCCTCGACGCGCTGAAACCCGACAAACCGGCGCTGGTTTCACTGGATGAAGAAAGCCTCATGGGGGAACGCTTTCAAGTTATTCCTGCGCGGTACGATTCGAAAGGCTTTCTGGAAATAGCAGTATTTAATCTTGAGCTGGTAGTCCGCACCAAGAGAAGCAGTTTCTTATTCTGGAACTGGGAAAATCAAGACGCAAAAATCATACAGCGCCGGGCCAGCCTTAAACTTGACAGGTACCGACTCGAACATAAAAGGCCGTTAATCGACAAGAAAATACACGAGATCGCAATGAAGAGATTCAACCTGCAAAAACGATAATTGAATCACTTCTTCTGCCACTTGGAAGGCTGTCAACGCCAATCACGATTTCACCCGACAACCACAGGCGAATGACTTCCATACCGCGTTATCATGTGCGACCGCCAGCCGGACACGGACCGGCACCCTGATGTTTGGCGTCGATTGATAGGTGAGGAACAACATGACCCCGTGGCTGACAGTGGTAGGCATCGCAGAGGATGGCTTCAAGGGGCTTGGCAAAAATGCCCGACACGCCCTGCTGAACGCTGCGCGGATCATCGGTGGGCAACGGCAACTGGATTTGCTGCCAGCCTGCGTCCGTGGGCAACGGCAACTGTGGCCAAGTCCATTCACACTTGAACCGGTATTGACCCGGCGTGGCGAGCCGGTATGCGTCCTGGCCAGTGGCGATCCGATGTTCTTCGGCGTGGGCGCCAGTCTTGCACGACACGTGCCCTGCGAGGAAATGCTGACGCTACCGGCGCCCTCTTCCTGTTCGCTGGCCGCCGCCAGGATGGGCTGGCCGTTGCAGGAAGTGGTCACGCTGTCAGTGGTTGCCCGCCCGATCGCCGCACTCGGCGCACAGCTGTTCAGCGGCGTGCGCTTGCTGGTGCTGAGCAACGATGGGCGCACCCCCGCCGCAGTCGCCGCGCTGCTGCGTGAACGAGGCTTCGGCCCGAGCCGTCTGACCGTGCTGGAACATTTGGGTGGCGAAGCCGAACGACGTATCGACGGCATCGCCAGCGACTGGGCCGACCCGGTCATCGCCGACTTGAACCTGATGGCCATCGACTGCCTTGCCGCCCCCTCCACACCCCGTCTGTCACGGCTGGCCGGCCTGCCAGACTCGGCCTTCAAGCACGACGGCCAGATCACCAAGCGCGATGTCCGGGCGATCACCCTCGCACGCCTGGCCCCGACGCCCGGCGAACTGCTATGGGATGTCGGCGCTGGCAGCGGCTCGATCGGCATCGAATGGATGCGTGCCCACCCGAGTTGTCGGGCACTGGCCATCGAGGCCGATGCAGGGCGGCAGCAATTGATCGAACATAACCGCGATGCCCTCGGTGTGCCTGGCCTGCAGCTGATTCGCGGCCATGCACCGCAAGCACTTCAAGACCTGGAACGTCCGGACGCGATTTTCATCGGTGGCGGCGTCACCCGCGAAGGCGTGCTGGACGCCTGTTGGGCCGCCCTCAAACCCGGTGGCCGGCTGATTGCCAATGCGGTCACATTGCAAAGTGAAATGACCCTGATGGCATGGCGTGAACGGCACGGCGGGGAACTGACGCGCACCCACATCGCGCAGGCGCAACCGCTGGGTGACTTCGATACCTGGCGTCAGGCCTTGCCGATTACTCTTCTGGACACGACGAAACCTCTCGATGCGTGATGAAACCGCCGAACAACCTGCCCCCCTGCGCAGTGGCCTGACCACTGGCAGTTGCGCCACAGCGACCAGTCTCGCGGCGGCTCGCCTGTTGCTCACCGGCGCGGCGGCGGACGCGGTACACATCATCTTGCCCAAGGGCAAACAAGTGCAGATGCGCCTGGAGTTCTGTCGGCTGACGAACGATAGCGCCGAAGCCGGCACGATCAAGGATGCCGGTGATGATCCCGACGTCACCCACGGTGCCTTGCTCTATTCCCAAGTGCGACTGCGCGCTGAGCCAGGTATTTGCTTCCTTGCCGGACACGGTGTCGGCACCGTCACCCGGCCCGGGCTGGTACTGGGCGTCGGTGAACCGGCGATCAATCCGGTGCCGCGCAAAATGATCAGCGATCACCTGACCCAACTCGCCGCAGAACACGGTTACAGCGGCGGCTTCGAGGTCACGGTGAATGTCGAAAACGGTGAAGCACTGGCATTGAAAACCATGAACCCGCGCCTGGGCATTCTCGGTGGCCTGTCGATTCTCGGCACCAGCGGCATTGTCCGGCCGTTTTCCTGCGCGGCTTACATCGCCTCGATTCACCAAGGCATCGATGTCGCCAAAACCAACGGTTACCTGCACATCGCCGCCTGCACCGGCAACGCCAGCGAAGACACCATGCGCCGGGTCTATGGCCTGCCGGAAATCGCCCTGATCGAAATGGGCGATTTCGTCGGCGCGGTGCTCAAGCATTTGCGCAAAGTGCCTGTGGATAAACTCAGCCTTTGTGGCGGCTTCGGCAAGATCAGCAAACTGGCCGCAGGGCACATGGACTTGCACAGTCGTCATTCGAGCATCGACTTGCCGCAGCTGGCCGAATGGGCCGCTGCAGTGGGTGCCGATGCAGCGTTGCAGCAAGGCATCCGTGATGCCAACACCAGTCAGCAGGCCTTGGCCATGGCCAGCGCTGCCGGTATCGCCCTCGGTGATGCGGTATGCCGTCACGCCCTGGCGTTTGCCCGTAGCGTGGTCCCTGCGCAGGTTCAGGTCGAAGTGTTCGCCATCGACCGCCAGGGCGGGATCGTCGGGCATGCGGGGGCTTTTCAATGAAACGAATGCTGTTGCTCGGTGGCGTGACCGAGGCCCTGGCCATTGCCCGAACCCTGGGGCCGCAGCACATCTATAGTCTGGCCGGCATCGGCCGCGTGCCGACGGATCTGAAATGTCAGGTTCGGGTCGGCGGTTACGGCGGTGCCGAAGGGTTGGCGCAATTCATTCGCGATGAAGGCATCGATCTGTTGCTGGACGCCACTCACCCCTACGCCGCACAAATCAGTCGGAACGCGGCAACTGCTGCACGTTCAAGCGGTATTCCCTGCTGGGCACTGCGGCGTCCGGCGTGGCAAGCACAGGCCGGTGATGACTGGCGGGAAGTCAGCGATTGGGCCGACTTGATCGAAGCCCTGAAACCGTTTCGCCGCCCGCTGTTCACCCTCGGCCGCGAACCGTTGCAGCACCTGGACGAAATTCCCCCGGAGCAATTCTGGACCCTGCGCGCCCTCGACGTTTATCCCGGCAACGAGCGCTGCGAGGTAATCGGCGCGCGCGGCCCGTTCCTGATCGACGATGAGCGCGAGTTGTTCGAGCGCCGGCAGATCGACGTGCTGATCAGCAAGAACAGCGGCAGCACGGCGACCGAGCCGAAGCTGGACGTGGCGCGGGAGCGTGGGGTGCCGGTGCTGGTGTTGAAACGGCCGGTGTTGCCGGGGGTTGAGCGGGAGTTTGGTTCGGTGACGGAAGTGTTACAAGTATTGAGAATGCAGCAATTTACATAGGGACTCTGATTACCATAGGTCATCGTCGCGAGCAGGTACGCTCCCACAGGATTGCGTTGTCTGGTTTTTGAGTGGGTGTCCACTGAGGTCTAGAAAATCTGAACAAAGCTTAAGTGGCACTGGCATTTTGAATTCACGACTATCATGAACACTAAGAACGGTCGAAGCTGCGACACCACACCGCACGCCGCTTTTTTACTTATCGGCCCTGATCAGGCTAAATAGCCCGCGCCTGATCGCTCACCCACCGGATTTTTTTCCCATGTCCCGACAACGGCTCGCAATTGCCTGGATAGCCTGCTTCGCAGTGCTGTTCAACATGCTCGCCATGCCGATGTCCGGAGCGATGGCGCAGTCGGCGAAGTCACCCGCCGAACAATTGTTGTGGGGCAGCTTTTGCACATCGAGCGGCACCAAAATGGTGGCGATCTCCCTGGGCAAAATCGAACAAAAAGCCCCGCAAAACGACGATCATTCCAACATGCAGCACTGCTGGTGCTGCTCGGGCTATGCGCCCTTGGTGGCGTTGCCCGGCCATGAACCGCGACTGTATTTCGCGCAGTTCGAGTCCAATCGAAGCCTGCCAGCGTCGTCGCTCAACACGCCGACACCGCGCCAGCAATGGCCAAGCCTCAATCCCCGTGCCTCCCCTCTGGTGTGATTTCTTCTCGCAATTGACCTGCGTTTCGAATCGTTCTGGAGAACTGCCATGTTGAACAAATTCATCGTTCTGGCCGCGTTGCTGCTGCCTGCCTGTTTTGCCAATGCCCACGAATATAAAGTTGGCGCCCTGGAAATCGCTCATCCCTGGTCGCAGGAACTGCCGCCCAATGCGCCGACAGTTGCCGCGTATTTCGTCATTCACAACGCGGGCAATACCGCCGACCGCTTGCTCAGCGTCGACTCGCCACTTTCTGGCGAAGCGCAACTGCATGAACATGTGATGCAAAACGACCTGATGAAAATGCAACAGGTACACAACGTGGATATCCCTGCTGGCGCCAACGTCACGTTTGCACCGATGGCCTACCACGTGATGCTGGTGAACTTGAAAGACCGTGGCCTGCTCGTCGATGGCAAGCGTTTCCCGTTGACCCTGCATTTCGAGAAGGCCGGTGACGTGACGGTTGAAGTGGCGGTGCAGAAGCAGCCACCCGAGGTCACGCACCAGCACGCGCACGCTCAGTAACCCGCTGAGCCGAATCCGTCCATGCGCACGTCAAGCGCCAGGTCATCCGCCCACCGCCATCAGCCTTCACGCCTGAGGAGCGGCAGCTGGATCAGCCTGTTCGCCATGCTGATGATCTTTATCGGTCCACTGATTTCTCAGTCGATGCCGATGGATCAGCGCGCCCCGATGTCGATGAACATGTCGATGGACATGAGCATGGACATGTCGGCGATGGAGCACGCCGACCACGGCACGCAACCACCGGCTGAACACTGCCCGCCAGCATCGGGGCACCATGCGATCTGGGAAAAATGCGGCTATTGCAGCCTGCTGTTCAATTGCCCGGCATTGACCGGCGGCGGATCCTTCGTCGCATTCAACATCCCGCCCGTCAACACGTTCACCATCCCCTCCCCACGCCTGGGCCATGCCCGGCCAACCTTTTTCCCCGGTGCCCGCACCCGC
>NZ_RCNW01000274.1:0-2116 GCF_004307605.1 Pseudomonas sp. Sample_24 | reverse complement strand
CACAGCAACGCGCCGACGGTGAAGAAGATGTTCATGCCATCGGCGACCCACGGCAGCCAGCCGGCGAGGAAGTGATAACGCTGACCGCGAGTCAGTTCGGTGTCCTTGCCGCGCAGCAGGCTGCGGGTGTGGCGCTTGATGATCTGGATCGCGCCATAGGCCCAGCGGAAACGCTGTTTCTTGAAGTCGATGAAGGTATCCGGCATCAGGCCCTTGCCGTAGCTGTCGTGGTAATACGCCGCCGACAGGCCCTTCTCGAACACGCGCAGACCGAGCTCGGCGTCTTCACAGATGCACCAGTCAGCCCAGCCCAATTCTTCCAGCACGGAACGGCGGGTCATGGTCATGGTGCCGTGCTGAATGATCGCGTCACGGTCGTTGCGAGTGACCATGCCGATATGGAAGAAGCCCTTGTATTCGGCGTAGCAGAGCTTCTTGAAGGTGCTTTCGTTCTGGTCGCGATAATCCTGCGGCGACTGCACTACGGCGATTTTTGGGTCGGCGAAGTGCGGCACCATGTGCTTGAGCCAGTTCGGGTGCACGCAGTAATCGGAGTCGATGACCGCGATCACTTCGGCATCCTTGGCCGTGTGCGGAATCAGGTAATTCAACGCGCCGCCCTTGAAACCGGCCAGAGGCGCGACGTGGAAGAACTTGAAGCGCGGGCCGAGGGTCTCGCAATAATCGCGCACCGGTTCCCAGACCGCCGGGTCCTTGGTGTTGTTATCGATGATCAGGACTTCGAAGTCCGGATAATCGAGATTGGCCAGGGCGTTGAGGGTCTGTTTGACCATCTCCGGCGGCTCGTTGTAGCAGGGCACGTGGATCGAGACTTTTGGCCGGTAACTGGAATCACCCACCACCGGCAGGAATTCCCGGCGCCGTTTGTGAATCCACACCGCTTCAGCCAGCTCGTGAGCTTCGGTCAGCAGCACGATAAACACCCCGAGCGCGCCAAGGGCGAGCAAAAAGCCGACCGTCAGGCTGAACCAGGTGCTGTATTGCTGGCTGTAGTCATAGCCGATCCACACCAGTACCGAACCGCAAAGGAACGCGATAAAGGTCAAGAAGGTACGGCCACGCTGGCGCAGGGCCGAGCCGTCGATCATCAGCAAGGTCAGCGACAGCAGGGCCAGGACGACCGAACCGATGGCCAGTACGCGCCATTGCGGGATCGCGACCACCGGGCCTTCGAAGTTGAATTTCTGCTGGCGCGCAGCGTTGAACACGCCCCAATAAGCGCCCACCGAGCCTTCGTCACTGGCTTTCCATGGTTGGTCAAACGCTTCGATGACGAAGTAGTTGAAACCCTGGCGGTTGAGTTTGTTGACCAGCGTGCGCAGGTAGATCGCCTGATCCGCCGGCGACGCATCGGCACCGCCGCGCATGCGGCCGTTGCTCGGCCAGCCGACTTCGGACAGCAGCAACGGTTTTTTCGGGAACATCTTTTTCAGGTCGCGGGCACGGTCGAGGACGAACTGCCCGGCCTTGTCCATCGGGATGAATTCCCAATAAGGCAGGACGTGAGCGGCGATCAGGTCAACGTGCTTGGCCAGTTCCGGGTGTTCTTCCCACACGTGCCACTGCTCGGAGGTGGTCACCGGCACTTTCACGGCAGCACGGACGCGATCGAGGATCACGCTCAGTTCTGCGGCGGTGATTTCCTTGCGGAAGATCGCCTCGTTGCCGACCACCACGCGAACCACACTGCGCGAGGAGTTGGCGATCTCGATGGCGCGGGTGATTTCCCGTTCGTTGCGTTCCTGGTCCGGACTGATCCAGATCCCCAGGGTTACCCGCAGGCCGAACTCTTCCGCCAGTTTGGGGATGTTCTCCAGCGTACCGTCGACCGAGTAAGTACGGATGTTGTCCGTCAACTTGCTCATGATCTCCAGGTCGCGACGCATTTGATCGTCGGTCGGGTACTGTTCTTTCTGTGGGAATTGGCCTTGCTGAAACGGCGAATACGAGAAGCCGGAGATCTGTTCAGGCCAGTTGGGAGCGGTCACCGGGCGATTGATCAGCGCCCAGAAGCCGGTAAACAAGGCGGCGATGGCGAGTACCACCACCAGGTTGAGTCCAAATTTACGCGATGACATAGCTATTTCGGGTTCCA
>NZ_RCNW01000415.1:0-16564 GCF_004307605.1 Pseudomonas sp. Sample_24 | reverse complement strand
ACACCGGCTGCAAGTCTTCGCGCTTGAGCCAGATATCGTTGCCCAGCCGCTCGGAAAGCTGGCGGGCAGACTGCAATGGGGTTTCTACGGCGACGTCGTAAACGCGCGAGGTGAGGATCTTTTTGACGTACTGTTCAAGCATCGGAAAGCATCACTGAGCGAGTTGGGCAGGACCATGGAGTCTAACCCGGCTTTTGTCCGCACGACCACACTAAACCGGTGGTTTCAGGCACCGTTGGACCATTGTGGCGAGGGAGCTTGCTGTCGCTGGAGTACGAAGCGCTCCCCCGCATTCATCCGGATGTATCGCTTACCAGGTTTTGCGACTGCTTCGCAGCCGAGCGGGAGCAAGCGCCCTCGCCACAAAAGCAATCCGGCACCCCGGCTCCAGTTCTCTGCCAATCGGACAATGACCTTCCCCGCCCCGAAGCCTATAATGCCGGCCTTTCGTTCCCTCCTCGGCACTCCGGAGCCCGCATGAACCAGGATCAACTCAAACAGGCAGTGGCTCAGGCCGCCGTCGACTTCATCCTTCCGAAACTCGACGACAAGAGCATCGTCGGTGTCGGCACCGGCTCCACCGCCAACTGTTTCATTGACGCGCTGGCCCAACACAAAGGTGCATTCGACGGCGCTGTCGCCAGCTCCGAAGCCACCGCCGCGCGCCTGAAGGGCCACGGGATTCCGGTGTACGAACTGAACACTGTCAGCGACCTGGAGTTCTACGTCGACGGTGCCGATGAAAGTGACGAGCACCTGAACCTGATCAAGGGCGGCGGCGCAGCCCTGACCCGTGAGAAGATCGTCGCGGCCGTGGCCAAGACTTTCATTTGCATCGCCGATGCCAGCAAGCTGGTGCCGGTCCTCGGCGCATTCCCGCTGCCGGTGGAAGTGATCCCGATGGCTCGCAGCCACGTGGCACGCCAACTGGTGAAACTGGGCGGCGACCCGGTCTACCGCGAAGGTGTGCTGACCGACAACGGCAATATCATCCTCGACGTGCACAACCTGCAGATCACCAACCCGGTGGAGCTGGAAACGCAGATCAATGCAATCGTCGGCGTTGTGACCAATGGCCTGTTCGCGGCGCGACCTGCAGACCTGTTGTTGCTGGGGACCAGCGAAGGCGTGAAGACCCTGCGCGCCGAGTAAGGCAAACGCATATTCCCTGTGGGAGCGGGCTTGCCCGCGATAGGGCCGTCACATTCAACATTGATGTTGACTGACAGGCCGCCATCGCGGGCAAGCCCGCTCCCACAGTGTTGCGTGGCGTTGATTAGGGTTGTGCTGGCTTCTTGAACACGTAGAACAAATTCGGCTCGCTCACCAGGTACATCGTACCGTCGTCGTCCATGGCGATCCCTTCCGCTTGCGGCACGGTCTTTTTCAGCCCCTGGCGCCCCTTGCTCAGTGACATGGTGCTCAGCGGTCGGCCGTCGACATCCAGCTCCAGAATCAACCGCGACTCGTCAGACAGCGCCATCAAGTGGCCGCTGCGCTCGTCGTATTGCAGGCTCGACAGATCACGCACGAACATCCCGGCATCGCGCTTGGGGTTGTTGATCACGTGCACCGCGTAAGATTTTTCCGGATTGAAATGCGGAAACCCGTGCACTTCATAGATCAGCATCGGGTCGCGCTCCTTGGCGACAAACAGACGCTTGCCCACCGAATCGTAAGCCAAGCCCTCAAAACCCTTGTTGCCGCTCATGTGCACACCAAGGGTCATTTGTTCCGCGTCCGCCGAGTCGAGGAAGGTGGTGTCGTCCTCCAGACGGATCTTGATCAGTCGCTGCTCACGTTCATCGGTGATGACATAGGTGTCGGCACTGATGAACTCAACGGCTTCCGGATCACCAAATCCGATCAAGGCAATGCGGCGAAGGATCCTGCCGTCCAGGGACAGTTCGATCAGTTCCGAGTTTTTATTGGTGACGGTGAACAGGCTTTTGCGCACCGGGTCGTAGGTCAGTGCCGAGACGTCATCATCGAGCCCCTCGATGACCTGCGCTTCCAAAACCACTTGATACTGGTCAAGGGCAATAGACTGGGTACTTAACGGCTGCCAGAGCGTGTGCAGATTGAACCAGGTCCGCTCAAACAGGCGCAGATACTGGCCGACCGCGATCAACACGATCAACGCAATCACCGACAGCATGAGAATCAGGGGTTTGGGGCGGGCAAATCGACGCATTGGAGGCAGGCTCGGAATTAGATCAGGCGGATGAAATATCACGCCTGTCTGAATTGAAGCTTAATGGCCACTTGCCCGCTCCTACAACCGACGCTGTAAATTCCTACAAAATTGTTTCAACGCTGTTTTTCAAAACGGTAAAACAGGTTCGGCTCGCTGACGAAATACAGGTTACCGGCCTCGTCCATGGTCACGCCTTCGGCGCGAGGGATGGTGTTTTTCAGGCCGTTGAAACCGCGCAGCAGCGTCATGAAACTGACCTGCTCGCCTTTTTCGTCGAGCTCCAGCAACAGGTGCGAATCAGCGGACAATACCAGGGTGTGGCCGGTCCGCGGATCGATGGCCAACGCTGACAGATTGCGAATATCCAGTTCGTCACTGGCCAATGCCTGCTTGTCACCGATCAGCTTCTGGCCATCACCCTTCCAGGTGAACAGCGCCGGTGGCCGTTCTTCGCCAAGCAGCAACTGCTGGTTACGCGGATCCCAGGTAACGGCTTCGAACGCCTTGTTCTGGTCTTTCGAGAGGCCCAGGTCATACTTGGGGAAGTTGGCGATGTTCAGCTCGCGGGTGTCGGCATCGACCTTGACGATGCTCACCAAGTGGTCACGCTCATCGACGATGGCCAGCAAACCACTGCCCATCACAGTGACGCCTTCGGGGTTGCTCCAGCCCACCAGAGGCATCTTGCGCAACACATCGCCCTGCAACGACAGCTCGACCAGGAACGGGTTTTTACCCATGACTGAAAACAGGGTCTTGGTCTGGGGATCGTAGGCAATGTCCGAAGCTTCATCCTTTTCCATGCCCGGCAGCGGCTTGGCGTCGATCACCGCGTGATAGTCCGGCAGCCAGACACTCTCCTGACGCTCGGCGGCGCTTTCGAAGCGTTCCTGGAGCCAGAGCACCCCGCGATCATCCCAATGCATGGCAAACGCCAGGCCGTATGCAATGGCGGCCACTAGCAAAAGCCAGGAATACCAACGCAAGGCAAAGCGTGAGCGACGGACAGGTTTGAGCGTGGTGAGCGGTGGAGTGGCCATCAGGGATGCGTTCCAGAAATTCAGGCTAGGGGTAATAGCACAATTGGGATCGGCTCAGACGCCGAAATCCCGGGAATTATCCAGACCGAATGTGAAAAAACCGGGAAATGGCAGCAACGCCTTCCGACCAGTAGGAGCAAAGCTTGCTCGCGATGAACGATAACCCGGTGTGTCAGGTATACCGCCATCGCGGGCAAGCCACGCTCCTACAGGGCTTGGTGCCGACTTAACGGACGCTGCTGGTGAAGCTGCTGGCGCCCGGCAGTTCCAGAACGATTTCGTCGCCAACATTCAACGGACCAACGCCCACCGGCGTGCCGGTCAGGATCACATCGCCCGCTTGCAGGGAGAAGCAGCCGGCCATGTGCTGGATCATCGGCACGATCGGGTTGAGCATCGCGCTGCTATTGCCGTCCTGGCGTACTTCACCGTTGATGGTCAGGCGGATGCCGATGTCAGTCAAATCAGCGAACGTGCTGCCGGAAACGAACGGAGCGATCACCGCCGCGCCATCGAAGGACTTGGCGATTTCCCAGGGCAGCCCCTTGGATTTCAGCTCGGCCTGCTTGTCGCGCAGGGTCAGATCCAGCGCCGGGGCAAACCCGGAGATGGCGTCGAGCACTTCTTCCACACTCGGCTTGGTCGACAAGGGCTTGCCGATCAACACCGCGATTTCCGCTTCGTAATGCACCGAACCACGCTCGGTCGGAATGCTGAAACCACCTTCCAGCGGCACCACGCAACTGCCCGGCTTGATGAACAGCAGCGGCTCGGTCGGTACCGGATTATCCAGCTCCTTGGCGTGTTCGGCGTAGTTACGGCCGATGCATACCACTTTTCCCAGCGGGAAGTGAATGCGCGTACCGTCGACATACTGGTGCTGATAGCTCATTACCGACTCCTGCTTCGTTGGCTCTTAAAGTTCGAAAAATCAAACAGCGAAAATCTTGCCCGGGTTCATGATGCCGTTCGGATCGAACACCGCTTTGACCGCTTTCATGTACTCGATCTCAACCGGCGAACGGCTGTAGGTCAAGTAATCACGCTTGGTCATGCCCACGCCGTGCTCGGCAGAAATCGAACCGTTGTACTTCTCGACGGTTTCGAACACCCACTTGTTGACGGTGGCGCACTTGGCGAAGAACTCGTCCTTGCTCAGGTTTTCCGGCTTGAGGATGTTCAAGTGCAGGTTGCCGTCGCCGATGTGACCGAACCAGACGATCTCGAAATCCGGGTAGTGCTCGCCAACGATCGCGTCGATTTCCTTCAGGAAGGCCGGGACTTTCGACACGGTGACCGAAATGTCGTTCTTGTACGGCGTCCAGTGGGAAATGGTTTCGGAGATGTATTCACGCAGCTTCCACAGGTTCTGCAGCTGGGTTTCGCTCTGGCTCATCACGCCGTCCAGCACCCAGCCCTGCTCGACGCAGTGCTCGAAGGTTTCCAGGGCGTGGTTGGCCACTTCTTCAGTGGTCGCTTCGAATTCCAGCAGCGCGTAGAACGGGCAGTCGGATTCGAACGGAGCGGGTACATCACCGCGAGCCATGACTTTGGCCAGGGCCTTGTCGGAGAAAAACTCGAACGCCGTCAGGTCGAGTTTGTTCTGGAAGGCGTGCAGTACCGGCATGATCGAGTCGAAATCGGCGGTGCCGAGGACCATCGCGGTGAGGTTTTTCGGCGCACGATCCAGGCGCATGGTCGCTTCCACGACAAAACCGAGCGTGCCTTCTGCGCCGATGAACAACTGACGCATGTCGTAGCCGGTGGCGTTCTTGATCAGGTCACGGTTCAGCTCCAGCACGTCGCCCTTGCCGGTGACGACTTTCATGCCAGCCACCCAGTTACGGGTCATGCCGTAGCGAATCACCTTGATTCCGCCGGCATTGGTGCCGATATTGCCGCCAATCTGGCTGGAACCGGAGGAGGCGAAGTCCACCGGGTAGTACAAGCCATTCTCTTCGGCGACATTCTGCAGTTGTTTAGTGACCACGCCCGGCTGACAAACGGCAGTGCGGTCGGTGAGGTTCACGTCGAGGATCTGGTTCATATAGTCGAACGACACGACCACCTCGCCATTGGCCGCCACGGCCGCGGCCGACAAACCGGTACGACCACCGGACGGCACCAGGGCGACCTTATGCTTGTTGGCCCACAGGACGATGGCCTGGACCTGCTCGGTGGTCTTCGGGAACACAATGGCGGTGGGGGCCGGGGCGAAATGCTTGGTCCAATCCTTACCGTAAGCATTCAGGGAGTCGGCATCGGTCAGCACCTTGCCAGGCTCAACCAGGGTCTTCAGCTCATCAATCAGGGCAGGATTGGTCATCGACAGAACTCTCGAACAATTCATGGTCATCCTGAGAACGCTTCACGTCGCAGGAATGAGTGTTTAGCGGGGCGCATATGCTAGCATACCGACCCCGCAGCATAGTGCCCAACGGCTATTCTGCGGCGACGGCTGTCGTGCCGTCCGGGTCAGCGTCTGCTGGCTATCTCCTGCCATTTTTCTCCGGGATACAGGTTTACGCAGATGAGCAAGACTTCTCTCGATAAGAGCAAGATCAAGTTCCTTCTTCTCGAAGGCGTCCACCAATCGGCTGTCGACGTCCTCAAGGCGGCGGGCTACACCAGCATCGAGTACCTCACAGGTTCTCTGCCGGAAGCCCAGCTCAAGGAAAAGATCGCTGATGCTCACTTCATCGGCATTCGCTCCCGTACGCAACTGACCGAAGAGATCTTCGATCACGCGAAGAAGCTCGTGGCGGTAGGGTGTTTCTGCATCGGCACCAACCAGGTCGACCTGGACGCGGCTCGCGAGCGCGGCATCGCCGTGTTCAACGCCCCGTACTCCAACACCCGTTCCGTAGCCGAGCTGGTGCTGGCCGAGGCAATCCTGTTGCTGCGCGGCATCCCGGAGAAGAACGCTTCCTGCCACCGTGGCGGCTGGATCAAGAGCGCGGCCAACTCTTTCGAGATCCGCGGCAAGAAGCTGGGCATCGTCGGCTATGGCTCGATCGGTACGCAATTGTCGGTCCTGGCCGAAGGCCTGGGCATGCAGGTGTACTTCTACGACACCATCACCAAACTGCCTTTGGGTAACGCTACTCAGGTCGGCAACCTGCACGAACTGCTGGCGATGTCCGACATCGTTTCGCTGCACGTTCCGGAAACCGCTGCCACCCAGTGGATGATGGGCGAGAAGGAAATCCGCGCCATCAAGAAGGGCGGCATCCTGATCAACGCAGCTCGCGGCACCGTTGTCGAGCTGGACCATCTGGCGGCGGCCATCAAGGACAAGCACCTGATCGGCGCGGCCATCGACGTATTCCCGGTGGAGCCACGCTCCAACGACGAAGAGTTCGAAAGCCCGTTGCGCGGCCTGGACAACGTGATCCTGACCCCGCACATCGGTGGTTCCACTGCTGAAGCCCAGGCCAATATCGGTCTGGAAGTGGCAGAGAAACTGGTCAAGTACAGCGACAACGGTACGTCGGTATCGTCGGTGAACTTCCCGGAAGTGGCCCTGCCGGCTCACCCTGGCAAGCACCGCCTGCTGCACATCCACGAGAACATCCCGGGTGTGATGAGCGAGATCAACAAGGTCTTCGCCGAAAACGGCATCAACATCTCCGGTCAGTTCCTGCAGACCAACGAGAAGGTTGGATACGTGGTGATCGACGTCGACGCCGAGTACTCGGACCTGGCGCAAGAGAAGCTGCAACACGTCAACGGCACCATCCGTAGCCGCGTTTTGTTCTGATCGCGACGCGAGCGAAAAAAGGGAGCCCTTCGGGGCTCCCTTTTTTTATTTGACGTTGACGGTGATTTTTTCGGACACGATTGGCGGATCGAACGGCATGTGACCGCTGTCGCCCAGTTCGAGCTGCAAAGTGTGCTTGCCCGGTGTCAGTTTTATTTCGGCCTGAGTCTGTGCCTTGCCGAAGTGCAGATGATTGGCATCGTTCGGGATCGGCTGACCCGCCGCCGGCAACTCATCGACATCGATCAGCAGGTGGTGGTGACCGGTATTCTTGGTGACGTCGCCTGCTGGCGCCAGCGCAATGTTCTCGACTGCGAACTTGACCACAACAGTCTGCGGAACTGTCGCACCGTCCTTGGGAGACACGATGGACACTTCGGCGCCTTTCGGTGCAGGCGTGGCAGCACTGGCCAGTACCGAAACGCCCATCAGCAAGCCAGCCAAAGCAGCACGTGACATAAAGGTTTTCATTCTCTTCTCCAGTTTTTCCGTAAAATCCGCGTGACCATGACAACTTCATGGTCAATCGTTGTCGAAGGCATTCGACAACCATAGCAAAGCGAACCTGAATCAGAGGGTCGCTATAAAAAATTCAAAGGAGTGACCATGCGCTTTCTGCCTGGCCTGATCTGCCTGCTACCCCTTTTGAGCCCGTTGGCTCATGCCGAATTGATTGACGACGTAAATGACCGCGGCGAACTACGCATCGCCATTGAGGCGAATACACCTCCATTCAACTTCAAGGAAGACGACAAACTCGCGGGTTTCGAAGTCGAACTGGGCCAAATGCTCGCCCAGGAACTGGATGTTCGGGCCGATTTTGTCGTCACCGATGCCAGTGATCTGCTCAATGGCGTGGAAAGCGGCAAATACGACGTTGCCATCAATCACATTACACAGACCCCGGGGCTGAAGGATCGTTTCGACTTCAGCGAGCCTTATCTCAAGACCAATGCGCAATTGGTCGCCAAGAAAGAAGAGCCGCAATCAATCTTGCTGGTGCAGTCGCTGACGGAAGAGAAGCCCAAGGCGAACCCGGTGGTTGACCTGGCGATTCCATTTCAAAAGGGCAATCCGGCGTTCCATGCCAGCCTGGAAGGTGCGTTGCAACGGATCAAGACCGATGGCCGAATGGAAAAACTGGTGGAGAAATGGTTTGGGGCGGAATCGGGCGCAGCGCCAAAACCCTGAAGACGATCGGTATCCAATGTGGGCGGGCTTGCCCGCTCCCACAGGGGGTTTATGGTGACTATCGGTTTTGGTTTGCCAGCGCCTGGGCAGCTTGCGGCAACTCCAGCTCACTGAACACCAACACTCCATGACGCTTGAGCAACGCCGCCGTCACGCCTTCGCCACTGACTTTCACACCACTGAACGTGCCGTCATAGGTGAGCAGATTGCCGCATGACGGGCTGTTGGCCTTGAGCACGGCAATGCGGATGCCATGTTTTTGTACCAGCTCCAGCGCCTGCTTCGCCCCGGACAGAAACTGCGCGCTGACGTCCTCACCCTCGGTAGTGATCACCGCTGCAAGGCCTTCAAGTACGTCACTGCCCTGCCCGCCCGGGATTTCCGCAGCCGCCCGTGGTGTTGGCAATCCTCCGGCAACTTCCGGGCATAGTGGCACGACGCGCCCCTCGTCGAGCCAACGCTGAAGCTGATCGAATGGCCCGCTGGCGCCGCCGTCGTAGCGAACGCGATGCCCCAGCAGACAGCGGCTTACCAAAATCTTCTGCATGATCAGAATGGCTCGTTGCCCCGGCGCCGGAACCAGCCGGTCAACGACAGGCGCTCCCGGGTCGCCGGCAGGACTTCATGGGGGACTTCACCTGACAGGAACACCACCAGGCATCCCCCGACCGGTACTACATCGTATTCCGCGCTTTCGTCCAGGTACATGCGCAACTGGCCACCATGCTCGGGCAGCCACGCGTCATTGAGATAGACCACCGCCGACACCATGCGCCGATCGTCGTCGCGAAACCGGTCGAGATGCCGAAGGTAAAACGCCCCAGGCGGGTACATGGCGAAATGACTTTCGAAATCCTCCAACCCCAGGAACAAACCGCGATTCATTGCCTCGCGCAGACTGTCCATCAACCCCAGATAACTGTCGCACGCGTCGGCCTGGCCCGGCTCGATCCACTGAATGTGATCGCCGCGAATGCCCTCGCGGACCTCCGATAACGGCCCACGCCCTACCGCCGCCGGGGCCAGTTCACCCTCGGCAGCACGTTTACGGCACTCGGCCGCCAGTGCCCGGGTCAGATCCAGAGGCAGGAAAATATTCTGCTGAGACCAGCCGTTGGCAGCCAGGTCGTCGACGATACGTAACAGCAGCGGGTGATCAGAAGGTATTTGCATGGCGCGCATAGTATTCCTGCGCCTGAAAATCCGACAGAGCCGCGCAGCGGGTTGATACGAATTCTCGACAAGTCCTGATGCCACACGGAGAATAGTCGCCTGCCGACAGGAGTCCCTATGCGCCGTTTGCTTTTCTCACTGCTGATGTTCTGTGTATTGCCCGCCTGGGCAGACGGCCACGACCAGTTGTACAAGGTCGCCGGCTGGCCGGAACAACGCGCGCATTTCAACGATGCCCTTGCCGCCGCGCAAAAACGATACGAAAGCAGCCTGCCACCGGCGGTGTTCCAGGCATTGGTCAATAACAGTAATCAGCGGTTTTCCCCCAACGCCGTGGACCATCGCGCGCAAGCGCAGCTGCGCAAGAACCTCGTCGATCCAAAACCGGCTTTGGCGTTCTTCCAGTCACCGCTGGGCAAGAAAATCGTCGCTGCCGAATTACTCGCCACCCGTCGCGACCAATTGGCAAAAAACGCCAAGGGTTTGCCGAAAATGCAGGCCAGCGACAGCCGCCTGCTGATCATCGGCCATCTGGCCCAGGCCCTGCCCGCCCGTGAAGCTGGCGCCGAGGTCAGCCTGGCGATTGCCGGTGTCGCCGCCGACAGCCTGAGCTCGATGATCCCCGGCCTGCTCGGCGCCGGGCAGGCGCAGGGCATGTTGAACGGTCAGCGCCAGCGCTTGATGGAGCAGATCGGCAGCGATCTGAACAACACGCTGCTCTACGTCTATCGCGACCTGTCGGATGAAGAGCTGGAAGAGTTCGCCACGTTTGCCGAATCGGCAGAAGGCAAGGCGTATTACCAGGCAGCGCTGGCGGCGATCAAGGCCGGGTTGGCGGTGGGGCAGAGTTCTTCAAACCTCGGCCAGTGATCTTCGGCGCCATATAGATCGCCATCGCCAGCAGGCTGGCTCCCACATTGGATTTGTAGACACCGGACCATTGTGGGAGCCAGCCTGCTGGCGATGGGGCCCGAACTATCGCTACAAATTCCTGCCCTTTATCCGCTTGCTCAAGAAACCGAAATACTCCCCGCGCAACACCAGCGCCTCATTCGCCAGATGATGCCGCGCCTCGGGCAACATCAATACCTGCGGCCGGTCGAACTTTGCCCGTAATACCTCAAGGTTGTGCTGCCAATCCACGGTCATGTCCGCCTGCCCCTGCACAATCAATGGTCGACGGTTGCTGCCCGGCGCCGCTTCGATGCGTTTGATCCACTGCGCCAGCGCCCCGACCCAGGCGGTTGGCAGCCGTAGCGGTTGCAAGGGATCGGCCTGCAGGAACGGTAGAAAATCCGGATCGTTGGAGTTCTCACTGAAGCGCCGCGCAATCGCTTTGACGAATGGCCGGAGCAAGTAATAGCTGAAGTGCGACCAGCCCCACGCTCGCGGCCGCACCAGCGGCGCCAATAGAATCACCTGCCCTTGCGCCGGGCTGTTCGCCCCGGCATTCAACACATGGTCGATCACGATCGCCCCACCGGTGCTCTGCCCGCACAGGTGCCACGGTTGCGGCAGGTCGAGGGATTGCGCTTCGGCAAACAGCCCTTGCAAGGTGTCCTGGTACTCGGCGAAATCCTTGATGCTCGCCCGCTCGCCACTGGACAGACCATGTCCGGGCAGGTCGCAGGCGATCACCGCAAATTGCTGATCGAGCGCCCACTCGATCACATGACGATAGAGCCCGGTGTGATCGTAAAAACCATGAAAGACAAACAGGGTCGCTTTCGCCTGCTGCGGCCACCAGACCTGGCTGACCACCTCATAGCCGTCGACTTGAAAACGCCCCAGGCCGCGGCGCACGTCGCGCGACGAAAAATCCAGTCCGTAAAATCGCTGATAGGCCTGCGCCTGCGCTGACAACGGCTGACCTTCAGCCAGTGGCCGCAGGCTGGCGCGCAGATCGTTGGGGTCGAAAGTGGCGGGCATGAACGATTCCATTACCTGAAACGGACTTTATGGACCTGCGATATTCATCTGTCGCAGCAAGCATGGCAAGCTAGCCGACCTTCGAGGATTGAACCGATGCGCTCGCCCGTTCGTGCCACCCTGTTTGTCAGCCTGCTGACCCTGCTCTGCGCCGCAGTGCTGTGGGCGGCTTACGACTGGTTCCAGGGGCGCTACCTGCGCGCATTCAGCGAACACACCGCTGTGTTCTCCGGCGACCCGCTGCGTTTACCCGACACCCTTGCCGGACCGGGCGCCATCCGTCTGGTGCATTTCTGGGACCCGGCCTGCCCGTGCAACGTCGGCAATCAACAACACCTCAGCGAACTGGTTGAACAGTACGTACCAAAAGGCGTTGAATTCTATGCGGTGCAAAAAACCGGCAGCCACGGACAACTGCCGAGCAACCTGAGCAGCCTGAAAACACTGACCATCCTGCCCGGCTCCGAACAAGTCCCCGCCAGCCCTGCCGTGGCGATTTGGGACCGCACCGGCAAACTGGCGTACTTCGGCCCTTACAGCGAAGGCCTGACTTGCAACTCGAGCAACAGTTTTATCGAGCCGATCCTGCAAGCGTTAAACGAAGGTCGTGCAGTGAGTGCCACGCACACACTGGCCGTAGGGTGTTACTGCCCGTGGCCTGCCACTACGACTCAGTAGCGACAAACGCCGCAATGCGAATCCCTCCTACGGGCGATGCCTGTTTACGGTGAGCCGTGTTAAACAGTGGCACCAGGGATTTGCTACCACCATAACAACAAGGAGTCACCATGAAACGTAGCCTGACCGCACTCGGTTTGTTGGTCGTCGCAATCGCTGCCGCTGGCGGCTGGTACGTCTACAGCAAGCAGCCGACACGTCAGGGCATGGTGGAGCTGCAACACCTGCAAGGCTCGGTCACCGTACGTTACGACGAGCGCGGCATCCCGCACATCCGCGGCGAAAACGAAACCGATCTGTACCGCGCGCTTGGCTACGTCCACGCCCAGGATCGACTGTTCCAGATGGAAGTCCTGCGGCGCCTCGCCCGGGGGGAGCTGGCGGAGGTGCTGGGGCCGAAGCTGCTCGACACCGACAAATTGATGCGCAGCCTGCGCATTCGCGAACGTGCCGAAACCTACCTGGCCAATCTGGACCAGCAATCACCGGCCTTCATCGCCATGCAAGCCTATCTGGACGGTATCAACCAGTATCAGGACAGCCATGCAAAACCCGTGGAGTTCGATGTTCTGGGTATCCAGAAGCGCCCGTTTACCGCCCAGGACACCATCAGCATCGCCGGCTACATGGCCTACAGTTTTGCCGCAGCGTTCCGTACCGAACCGCTGCTGACCTACGTACGCGATCAACTCGGCTCGCAATACCTGAACGTTTTCGACCTCGACTGGCAGCCCAAAGGCGTGCTGGCCAAGCAACACAACGCCGCCGCACCAACCCTCGCCAACGCGGACTGGAAAGACCTCAACGCCCTCGCCCGCCTCAGTGAGCAAGCCTTGGCCGACAACGGCCTGCCGCAATTCGAGGGCAGCAATGCCTGGGTGGTCGCCGGCAATCACACCAAAAGTGGCAAGCCGCTGCTGGCCGGCGATCCGCATATCCGTTTCTCCGCGCCGTCGGTGTGGTACGAGGCGCACCTCTCGGCACCGGGTTTTGACCTGTACGGCCACTATCAGGCCCTGATGCCTTTCGCCTCGCTGGGCATGAACCGTGATTTCGGCTGGAGCATCACCATGTTCCAGAACGACGACCTGGACTTGATCGCCGAGAAGGTCAACCCGGACAACCCCAATCAGGTCTGGTATCGCGGCAAGTGGGTTGATCTGGTGAGCAGCGAACAGCAGATCGCGGTGAAGGGCCAGGCACCGGTCTCCCTGGTATTGCGCCAGTCGCCCCACGGCCCGATCATCAATGATGCGCTGGGCAACAGCGTCGGCAAAACGCCGATCGCCATGTGGTGGGGGTTCCTGGAAAGCCAGAACCCGATTCTCGAAGGTTTCTATCAGCTCAATCGCGCCGACACCCTGGCCAAGGCGCGCAGCGCGGCCGCCAAGGTTCAGGCGCCCGGCCTGAACATCGTCTGGGCCAACGCCAAGGGTGATATCGGCTGGTGGGCGGCGGCGCAGCTGCCCAAGCGGCCTGCCGGCGTAAAGCCGTGGTTCATTCTCGACGGCAGCAGTGCCGAGGCGGACAAGGACGGTTTCTACCCGTTCAGCGCCAACCCGCAGGAAGAAAACCCGGCACGGGGCTATATCGTCTCCGCCAACTTCCAGCCAGTGTCGGCGACAGGCATGGAGATTCCCGGTTACTACAACCTGGCCGACCGTGGTCAGCAGCTCAATCAACAGCTCGGCGACAAGGCCATCAAGTGGGATCTCGATGCCAGCCAGAAACTGCAACTGGGCACCACCACCGGCTACGGCCAGCGTCTGTTGGCACCGCTGCTACCGGTGCTGCGCTCGGTAGTGACGGATCCTGCCGAACTGAAACTGGTGGAGCAACTGGCGCAATGGAAGGGCGATTATCCGCTGGAGTCCACCAGCGCCACCGTGTTCAACCAGTTCCTGTTCAACCTTGCCGATGCGGCGATGCACGATGAGCTGGGCAATGATTTTTTCGAGACGCTGCTGTCGACCCGAGTGATCGACGCTGCACTCCCGCGCCTGGCGGCCAATCCGGATTCGCCGTGGTGGGATAACCGCAACACACTCGGCAAGGAAACCCGGGCCGACACGGTCAAGGTTGCCTGGCAAGCGAGCATCGCCCACCTCAAGGCCACCCTTGGAGCGGACTTCGCGCAATGGCAGTGGGGCAAGGCGCACACGCTGACCCATGGCCATCCGCTGGGGCAGCAGAAACCGCTGGACCGGATCTTCAACGTCGGCCCGTTCGCGGCACCCGGCAGCCATGAAGTGCCGAACAACCTGTCGGCCAAGATCGGCCCGGCACCCTGGCCGGTCACCTATGGCCCGTCGACCCGCCGCCTGATCGACTTCGCCGACCCGACCCACAGCCTGACAATCAATCCGGTTGGCCAGAGTGGCGTGCCGTTCGACAGTCATTTCGATGATCAGGCCGATGCGTATGTCGAAGGGGTTTACTACCAGGCGCACCTCACTGATGAAGAGGTGACGGCCAATACCCGCAGCACCTTGAAGCTGTTGCCGGCGCGCTCAAAGCAATAGCGGCTAATTGATTGAGCGGACGCCTTCGCGGGCAAGCCTCGCTCCTACGGGATACTGAATGATGTAAATCCCGTAGGAGCGAGGCTTGCCCGCGAAGAGGCCCTTGCTTACACCATCGCCGCAAAGTTCAGCCTGAACTGCTGCGGTGTCACCCCCAACCTGCGATTGAACACGCTGCGCATGTGCTGGGCATCGCGAAAGCCGCACTGCCAGGCCACGGTCTTGAGCGGTGCCCGTGTGCTCTCGAGCATCACCCGCGCGGCATCCACTCTCGCCCGCTCAACGAACTCGGCGGGGGTGATTTTCGCTTCCTTGGCGAACACCCGGGAAAAGTTGCGCGCGCTCATGTTGGCGGCATTGGCCAGATCGGCGATGGTCAGGTCGCCCGTCAGATTGGCCAGCACATAATGCTGGACCATCGCCACCGCCGACGTCGGTTCGGCGTGAGGGGTCAGGAACGGACTGAATTGTGATTGCCCCCCGGAGCGCTGGGTGAACACTACCAATCGCTTTGCCACGTTCAGTGCCACTTCCGGTCCGTGATCGCGTGCCAGTAAATATAGCGACAGGTCGATGCCCGCCGTCACGCCGGCCGAGGTGTAGAGTTCGGCGTCCTGTACGTACAAACGATCGGCTTCGACCCGGGTCGACGGACACAATGCCGCCAGCGCCGCCGCATCGCCCCAATGTGTCGTCACCGTCCGCCCTTCCAGCAAACCGGCCCGGGCCAGCATGAACGCACCGTTGCAGATCGACCCAAAGCGTTGCGCCAACGCGCAGGCATCTCGCAACCAGGCATTGAACGCGGCGCCAAAATCCATCAATGGCAACTGCGGACCTCCGGCCACCAGCAGCAAATCGTAAGCCTGTGACGCTTTGCTGAAATGCCGATGGGCGTTCAGCGCCAGGCCATTCGAACACGCCATCACCCCGTGCTCCACGCCGATCACTTCCAGTCGATAGTGATCTTCGGGCGCCAGAAAGCGATTGGCCTCGCAGAACACATCCATAGGACCGGTGACATCCAGCGACTGAACGCCGGCGAACACCACGATGGCGACGGTTTTACTCATGGTTCGAAACGCCTGTATGGATCACGCTTACTGTGGCAAGAGAGCTTGCTCGCGCTCGACTGCGCAGCAATCGCAAAATCGCCGGATACGATACACCTGAATCTCGGTCGCAGATTTGGGGGCTGCTTCGCAGCCCAGCGGGAGCAAGCTCCCTCGCCACAAAAGCACGGCTACCGCGACCAACCCTAGCCAATCCGGGTCCAACAAGCGAGGCTGGCGCGATATGCATGCTCATTGGCAAGGATCGCAGCCACGCTTCGATTGTTCGCTTGAGGGGCCGCGGACAGACTTGAATCCTCAGCGCCGCCACGGCGCTCACTGTGAGGAATCGTCCATGAGCACCACCATCGCCGGGATCAAAATCCCCGACAGCGCACTGGTCAAAGCAACCACCGAATACATCCGCGACATCGAATCCGACCTGCTCTACCACCACTCGCGCCGGGTGTTTCTGTTCGGCGCGCTGAGCGGTGAGCGCAAGCAACTGGCCTACAACCCGGAGCTTCTGTATGTCGGCGCGATGTTCCATGACCTGGGGCTGGTGGAAGGTTACCGCAGTGACAACGAACGCTTCGAAGTCGATGGCGCCAACGCGGCGGCGGCGTTTCTCAAGCCATACGGGCTGAGCGAAGACGATATCGAGCAAGTCTGGTTGTCGATTGCCCTGCACACCACGCCGGGCGTACCGCAGCACTTGCGGCCGACCGTGGCGCTGGTGACTGCCGGCGTCGAGATGGACGTGCTGGGGATGGACTACGCGGCGTTTTCCACTGAGCAGCGCGAAGCGGTGGTGCATGCGCATCCGCGGGGCGAGGGATTCAAGGAGTGCATCATCTGCGCCTTTGCCGACGGTTTGCGCCATCGCCCGCAGACGACGTTCGGCAACGTGAAGACGGATGTGCTGATGGATCAGGAGCCGGGGTTCAAGCCGATGAACTTCGTCGAGGTCATCCGCAAATCCCCTTGGATTGCCTGACCGCACATGATCGTTCCTACGCTCT